>CAXTOD010000009.1:20288-23063 GCA_964245705.1 uncultured Acetobacteraceae bacterium | reverse complement strand
GCGGGGACCCAGGGCGCCCGGATGCAGGGCGGCGACCTGCTGGACGCCCTGCAGCGGGCGGGCCCGTCGGCGCTGCCGATCGTCGGCGTGGTGAACCTGCTGATGGGGGCGATCCTGGCCTTCATCGGCGCGTCGCAGCTCCGCCGCTTCGGCGCGCAGAGCTTCGTCAGCGAGCTGGTGGGCCTGAGCCTGGCGCGGGAGCTGGCCTCGGTGATGACCGCGATCGTGCTGGCCGGCCGCACCGGCGGCGCCAACGCCGCCCGGCTCGCCACCATGCAGGGCAACGAGGAGATCGACGCGCTGCGCGTGCTCGGCATCAGCGAGCGCGTCCCCCTGGTGCTGCCGATGACGCTGTCGCTGGTGCTGGCATCGCGCCGGGGGAATTCACGTCCGCGCTCGCGCGGGTGGTGCCGCTGGACCAGTTCGCGTTCGGCGCGGTCAAGAGCGCCGCGTTCGCGCTGCTGATCGGGCTGGTGTCGTGCCATATCGGGCTCCGCGCCGGGCGCAGCGCGGCCGCGGTCGGCGAGGCGGCGACCCGGGCGGTGGTGGCAGGCATCGTCGGCATCATCGCGGCGGACGCGGCGTTCGCCGTGCTCGCGGACGCGTTCGGGCTATAGGCGGGCGGGCCGTGGACGCCGCCGTCAAGATCGAGGCCAGCGGCCTGACCCTCGGCTACGGCGGCGCGGTGGTGCAGCGGGACGTGAGCCTGTGCATCCGCACCGGCTCGATCTTCGCCCTGATGGGCGGCAGCGGCAGCGGCAAGAGCACGGTGCTGAAGGGGCTGGTCGGGCTGCTCCGGCCGGACGCCGGCACCGTGCGGGTGGACGGGGAAGCGTACTGGCCGGCGCCGCCGGCGCAGCGGGTGGCCCTCAACCGGCGCTTCGGGGTGCTGTTCCAGAGCGGGGCGCTGTGGAGCTCGCTGACGGTGGCGCAGAACGTCGCCCTGCCGCTGACACTGTTCACCAGGAAGCGCGCCGCCGCCATCGCCGACCTGGTGCGGTTCAAGCTGGCCCTGGTGGGGATGGAGGACGCCGCCGACCGGATGCCGTCGGAGCTCAGCGGCGGCATGCGCAAGCGCGCCGGGATCGCCCGGGCGCTGGCGCTGGACCCCGAGGTGCTGTTCTTCGACGAGCCGTCGGCCGGCCTCGATCCCGTCACCGCCCGACGGCTGGACGACCTGATCCTGGAGCTGCGCGAGGGACTCGGCACCACCATCGTGCTGGTCAGCCACGAGCTGCCGAGCCTGTTCGCGATCGCCGACGACGGGGCGTTTCTCGACGGCGACACCCGCAAGGTGATCGCCACCGGCGCACCGGCGGCCTTGCGCGACGGGAGCGCCGATCCGACGGTGCGGGCGTTCATGCACCGCGAACGGGTCGGCACGGAGGGGCGGGATGGCGGCGGGTAGGGACGCGGCGGTCGGGCTGTTCGTGCTGGTGGGGCTCGGGCTGGCGCTGGGCGCGGTGCTGGCGTTCGGGCGCCTGCACCTGCTGAGCCCGGTCGACCGGGCGGTGATCTACTTCCCCGGCGACGTCGCGGGTTTGGCGCCCGGCGCGCCGGTGACGTTCCGCGGTTTGCGCGTCGGCGCGGTCGAGACGGTGTCGCTGCACGTGGACCCGGACAGCCTGCGCGCCCGCATCCCGGTGATCCTGCAGCTCGATCCGGACCGGCTGCAGGTGGACGGGCCGGAAGCGGGCTCCCGGCGGGTCGACCTGAAGCGGCTGGTGGCGGCGGGGCTGCACGGCGAGCTGTCGCTGCAGAGCGTGGTGACCGGGCAGATGGCGGTCGAGCTCGACCTCAGGCCGGGCTCGGGGGCCGCGTTCTCCGGGGTGCCCGACAGCCTAGTCGGCGGTCTGGTCGAGATCCCGTCGGTGCAGTCCCCGTTCGAGCGGCTTCGGGACGAAGTCACGCACCTGCCGCTGCGCGACCTGGCCGGGGACACGCAGCGCACCCTGCACACGGTGGAGCACCTGGCCGACACGCTGGACCGGAGCCTGCCGCCGCTGATCGCCAGCCTGCAGGTCACCGTCGACGGGCTGCACGACACCGGGCCGATCCTCAAGGACTCGGTGGAAACCGTGCGCACGGAGGCGCTGCGCGTGATCGGGCACTACGACGCGCTGTCGGCGTCGCTGCAGAAGGTCGTCTCCGCGCGCGGGCCGGAGGTGAAGCGGCTGCTGGCCACCGCCAACCAGGCCGCCGACAACGCCCGCCGCGTGTCCGCCACCCTCGACGCGCTCACCTCCGACAGGTCGGAGGATCGGCTGAACCTGGAGAGCAGCCTGCGCGACCTCGCCGCCGCGGCGGACAGCCTGCGCGGCATCGCCCACGACGTGGAGGCGGACCCGTCCCTGGTGCTGCGGGGGCGCGCACAGTGAAGCGGACGAGGCTGGGGGTCCTGGCGGTTCTCGTTCTCGGCGGCTGTGCGGCGCCGGCGCTGCACAGCTACGTGCTGGCGACGCCGCCGCCGAGCACCGCCGCCGGCTCGGTCGAGACGCCGCCGGCGCAGGTGATCGAGCTGCGCCCGGTGCTGCTGCCGGACCACCTGGACACCAGCCAGATCCTGCGCCGCGTCGGGCCGTCCGAGCTGGTGGCGAGCCGGACCGGCCGCTGGGGCGACCGGCTGTCGGTCGGCATCCGCCTGGCCCTGGCGGCCGACCTGCAGGCGCGCGGGATCACCACGGTGTCCGACGCCGTGCAGCGGATCGCCGCCAACGGCTCCTCCTCGCTGCCGAACTCCTTCACGGCCAACGGGGCGTTCGCGGTGGGCGCTTC
>CAXTOD010000009.1:0-20278 GCA_964245705.1 uncultured Acetobacteraceae bacterium | reverse complement strand
CCTGGCCCTGGCGGCCGACCTGCAGGCGCGGCTGCCGCAGGCGGCGGTGGTCACGCAGTCGCCGTTTGGATCGGCGTTCCGGCGGGTCAGCCTGACCGTCACCGCCTTCGACCTGGACGCGTCGGGCACCCTGACCCTGGACGCGGACTGGACGGTCGAGCAGGTGCCGCCGCCGGTGGTGCTGGTGCAGCGCCGGGTCCGGCTTGTCGCGGCCGGGGTGCCGGCCGGCGACGCGGCGGAAGTGGCCGCGATGAGCAGATTGCTGCAGCAGCTTGCCGACGCGATGGCGCGGGACCTTTGACCGGCCGCGCGCGCTTGCCAGGGCGTGATCTTGACCGGCTGTACGAACATGGGCTCCCTTCACGTTTCGCCAAAGGAGATCCGACCGAATGGCCCGAACGACCCGGCTACGCGCCGCGCTGACACTCGGGCTGCTCGCCGCGACCGCGCTGTCGCTTGCCCCCGATGCGGCGCACGCAGCGGCGCCGACGCTGATGCGGTTCCCGAACGCCAACGGCGACCGGATCGTGTTCGTGGCGCACGGCAACCTGTGGACGGTGCCGCCATCGCGCGGCACCGCGGAACGCCTGACCGCGGATCCGGGCCAGGACGTGATGCCGCGCTACTCGCCGGACGGGAAGTGGATCGCCTACACCGCCACGACACAGGGCAACCAGGACGTCTACGTGATCCCTGCCGGGGGCGGCGAGGCGCGTCGCCTCACCTTCCACTCCGACGTGGTGGCCCGCGCGCCGACCCGTTGGGGCCCGGACAACATGGTGGTCACCTGGACCCCGGACTCCAAGAACATCGTGTTCATGTCACGGCGCATGAACTGGAACCCGTCGGTGCACCGCCTGTTCCAGGTGCCGGTCGCGGGCGGGCTGCCGACGCTGCTGCCGCTCGACCGCGGCGGGCTGCTGACGTTCGGGCCGAACGACCACACGGTCGCCTACACCCGCATCTTCCGCGACTTCCGCACCTGGAAGCGCTACGACGGTGGCCGCGCGCCCGACATCTACACCTACGACTTCGCCACCAAGGCGCTGACCCGGATCACCAACTGGAAGGGCAACGACACCGCGCCGATGTGGGTCGGGCGCCGGATCTACTTCCTGTCCGACCGCGACGAGCACCGGCGCGGCAACATCTGGGTGTACGACCTGGACACCAAGCAGTTCCGGCAGGTCACGCACTTCACCGACTACGACGTCGACTTCCCGTCCTACGGCGTCGGTGACGGCGGCACTTCCGGAGGAACCATCACCTTCCAGCAGGGCGGCCATTTGTGGGCGATCACCCTGCCGGACGAGGCGCTGCACCGGGTCAACGCCGACGTGCCGGACGACGGCACCCGCACCACCACGCGCTGGGCCAAGGCGGCGGGCATGATCCGCGCCACCGACACCGCGCAGCGGGTGGACTATGCGCTGTCGCCCAACGGCGGCCGGGCGGCGTTCTCGGCGCGCGGCGACATCGTTTCCGTGCCGGCCGAGCACGGCGCGATCCGCAACCTGACGCGCAGCAGCAACGCCGACGAGGACCATCCCGCCTGGTCGCCGGACGGGCGGACGCTCGCCTACACCACCGACGCGAGCGGCGAGCAGGAGGTCGCGATCCGGCCGGCGCTGGGGGGTGCGGAAACGCTGCTCACCCATTTCCCGACCGGGTTCTACTACACCCCGGTCTGGTCCCCGGACGGGCGCACGCTGGCGGTGCCGGACGGCAACCATAATCTCTGGCTGGTCACCACCGACGGCGCCGAGCCCAGGCGGGTGGCGCAGGACCAGGAGCGGGAGATCCACGACCCGTCCTTCTCGCCGGACGGCAAGTGGCTCGCCTTCAGCACGGTCCGCGACCACCAGCAGCGCGAGATCCACCTGTACGAGATTGCCGGCAGCCGCGACACGATCGTCAGCGCACCGACCGCCAGCGACTCCGACCCGGTGTTCTCGCCGGACGGCAAGTACCTGCTGTTCGTGTCCAACCGGCACGAGCTGCCGACCTTCTCCGACAGCGAGTTCAACATCGCCACCCTGAAGTCGAGCGGGCTGTACATGGCGACGCTCGCCGCCGCGAGCCCGTCCCCGTTCGCGCCGCAGTCCGACGAGGGCACGCCGGCGCCGCACCCGGACCAGCCGGCGCAGGCGGGCCTGCCGGGCCACGACACGCACGGTGCGAACGCGCCAGCGGCCGCACCCGGGGTGTCGGCGCCGATCCATGTCGACCTGGACGGGCTGATGGGACGCGCCGTGCCGGTGCCGGCGCCGCCGGCGGACGTCACCGCGGTCGACATGCGCGGCGGGCGGATCTTCTACCAGACCGAGTCGCCGTCGCTGATCGAGGGCAACCTGCCGGGCGAGCGCCCGGCGCTGCACGTGTTCGATACCGCCGCGCGCAAGGACGAGGTGGTGGTCGAGGGCAACGACGACTACGCCCTGTCCGCGGACGGCAGCCGGGTGCTGTACAAGCTCGACCACGCCTGGCACGTCGCCGACGCCAAGCCGGGGCACGGCAACGACCACGCGCTCAAGCTCGACGAGCTGCGGGTCCGGGTCGAGCCGCGGCAGGAATGGGCGGAGATGTTCGAGAACGCCTGGCGGCTGGAGCGCGACCTGTTCTTCAACAGCGCCATGAACGGCGACAACTGGCAGGCGGTGCACGACAGCTACGCCCGCCTGCTGCCGCTGCTCGGCTCGCGCGAGGACCTGACCTACCTGATCGGCGAGATGCAGGGCGAGCTCGGCAACTCGCACACCTATGTCACCACCGGCGGCGACGAAGATCCCATCGAGCCGGTCAAGACGCCGCTGCTCGGCGTCGACTACGCGCTCGACGCCGCGTCGGGCCGCTACCGCTTCGCGAAGATCTATCCCGGCGACAACAGCCGCGCCGACTACCGCAGCCCGCTGACCGAGCCGGGCGTCGGCGTGCACGAGGGCGACTACCTGCTCGCGGTGGAGGGCGTGGAGCTGAAGGCGCCGACCAACCCGTACAGCCTGTTCGTCGGGCTGTCCGGTCCGGTCACGCTGACGGTGTCGAGCTCCGCCACCGGCGGCGGCCGGCATGACGTGACGGTGCAGCCGCTGGTCAACGAGCTGCGCGTGCGCGAGCAGTACTGGATCGACCACAACCGCGACAAGGTGGACCGGCTGTCCGGCGGCCGGATCGGCTACGTCTACCTGTCTGACATGGAGAGCCTGGGGATGGAGCAGTTCATCCGCCAGTTCTACGCCCAGCTGGACCGCCGAGCGCTGATCGTCGACGACCGCTGGAACAATGGCGGCTTCATCGACCAGATCGTGCTGGAGCGGCTGCGGCGGGTGCTGGTCGGCATGGGCACCAACCGGGAGCGCAGTGCGGAGGAAACGCCGCAGGAGCTGCTGGACGGGCCGAAGGTGGTGCTGATGAACCACTACTCCGCGTCGGACGGCGACATCTTCCCGTACTATTTCCGCAAGTACGGGCTGGGCCGCCTGATCGGCACACGGACCTGGGGCGGCGTGCGCGGCATACGCGGCAACTGGACCCTGCTCGACGGCGGCTCGATCACCGTGCCGGAGCACAGCCTGTACGGCACCGACGGCCAGTGGGTGATCGAGAACCACGGCGTCGACCCGGACATCGAGGTGGAGGACGTGCCGGGCGAGAGCCTTGCCGACCACGACATCCAGCTGGAGACCGGGGTGAAGACGCTGCTGGCTCAACTTGCGCAGACGCCGCACAAGGTCGCACCGCCGCCGCCGCTGCTGCCGGCCTATCCGCCGGACGGCAACGTGCCGCCGGCGAGCCACTGACGGAGCACCGGGCTCCGGGATCGGGCGCGGCGCGGCGCGGCGCGGCGCGGCGCGGCGCGAACGATGGCCGCATGAACCGGCAGCAGCGCAAGGCACGCGGACAAGGGGTGCCGGCCTCGACCGCGCCGGCTGTCGCCGGACCGCTTGCCGAGGCGGTCCGGCATCACCGGGCCGGACGCCTGCCGGAGGCGGAGGCGCTCTACCGCCGGGTGCTCCACGCCGACCCGCGGCATCCGGACGCGCTGCACCTATTGGGCGTGCTCCTGCATCAGCGTGGCGATCACGACCAGGCGGCCGGGTTGATCGGCCGGGCGGTCGCGCTCGACGGCACCCGGGCGGAGTTCCACTACAACCTGGGCAACGCCCACGCCGCACTCGGCCGCCTCGACGAGGCCGCCCGGTGCTTCCGGACGGTGGTGGTTCTCCAGCCCGGTCACGGTTCGGCCCACACCAACCTCGGCAGCATCCTGACCACGCTCGGGCAGCCGGACGAGGGGATCGCCTGCTTCCGCAAGGCGGTGGCGTCGCGTCCCGACCGGGCCAACGGGCACTACAACCTGGGCAACGCGCTGGCACGGCGATGGCGCCTGGACGAGGCGATCCGGTCGCTGCGCCGGGCGATCGCCCTGAAGCCGGATGCCGACGCCTGCAACACCCTGGGCAACGCGCTGCGCGATGGCGGGCGGGTCGAGGAGGCGTGCGTCGCCTATGACGACGCGCTGCGGCTCAGGCCGGACGATTTTGCCTTGTGGTCGAACCGGCTGCTGGCCGAGAACTACCGCGTCGGCCGGGCGCCGGACGCCATGCGCAGGATGGCGGAGGCCTTCGGTGCCCTCGCCGCCGCGCGCGTTCCGCATCCGCTGGCCGGCCGGCGTCAGGGTCGATCCGGGTGGGCCTGGTGTCGGGGGACCTGCGCAACCACCCGGTCGGCTACTTCCTGGAAGGCCTCCTGGACAAGGTCGACCCCGCGCGGATCACCTTCCCGGCCTTTCCGACGGACAACGCCTAGGACGAGCTGACCGCGCGGATCAGGCCCCGCTTCGCCATGTGGCAGCCGATCACCAGCCTGGACGACGAAGCGGCAGCGCGCTCGATCCAGGCCAGCGGCGTGCAGGTCCTGCTGGACCTGTCCGGGCACACGGCAGGGAACCGGCTGCCGGTGTTCGCGTGGCGGCCGGCCCCGGTGCAGGCGGCCTGGCTCGGATACTTCGCGACCACCGGCCTGGCCGAAATCGACCACGTCATCGCCGACCCCCACGTGTCGCCGCCCGGCTCGTCCGGCGAGTTCGTCGAGCGGACCTGGCCGCTGCCGGACATCTACTACTGCTTCTCCGTTCCGGCGGTGGCGGTCGAGGTGTCCCCGCTGCCGGCGCGGACGAGCGGATCGGTGACGTTCGGCTGCTTCAACACCCTGGCCAAGATCAACGATGCCGTCGTCGGCACCTGGGCCCGGCTGCTCCGGGCGGTGCCGGGCAGCCGCCTCATGCTCAAGGCGGCCCCCCTCGGGGACGGGACGGTGTGCGCGGCCCTACGCGCGCGCTTCGCCGCCAGCGGGGTTGCCGGCGACCGCCTGCTGCTGGAAGGAGCGTCGTCGCGGGCGGAGTACCTGCGCGCCTACCACCGCGTCGACGTGGCGCTGGACCCGTTCCCGTTTCCCGGCGGCACCACCACCTTCGAGGCGCTGTGGATGGGCGTGCCGGTGCTGACGCGGACGGGCGACCGCTTCCTGTCGCGCGTCGGCGAGACCATCATGCGCAACGCCGGCCTGCACGACTGGCTGGCGGAGGACGAGGACGACTACGTCGCCCGGGCGGTCCGGGTGACGTCAAACCTCGACCGGCTGGCACGGCTGCGCGGCGGCCTGCGCGCGCAGGTGCTGGCCTCGCCCCTGTTCGACGCCGACCGCTTCGCCCGGCACTTCGAGGCCGCGATGTCGGGCATGTGGGCGAAGTGGCTTAGCGCGTCTGGGCGCTACGACGCGCCGAGGTAGCGGGCGAACCAGGCCAGGGTGCGCCGACGCGCGTCCGCCTGGTCCTTGGGGTCGCGCAGGCCGTGGCCCTGGCCGGCATAGACCACGAACTCGGTCGGCACGCCGAGCGTGTGCAGGGCGTGGTAGAACTCCTGCGTCTGCGGCATCGGGCACTCGACGTCGGCGTCGCCCACGAACTCGAAGGTCGGCGTGCGCACCTGGCGGATGAAGGAGATCGGCGAGGACTTCGCGTAGATCGCCGGGTCGTCGTACACCGAGGCGCCGAAGAACGGGATCATCCACTGATCGATGCCGTTCTCGCCGTAGTAGCTCTGCCAGTCGGAGATGCCGGCGCCGGCCACCGCAGCGCGGAAGCGGTTGGTCTGGGTCACCGTCCACATGGTCATGTAGCCGCCATAGCTGTAGCCGGTCAGGCCGAGCCGGTGGTCGTCGACCGGCACCGCGCGCTCCACCGCGTCGATGCCGGTCAGGACGTCGCGCAGGTCGCCGTGGCCGAAGTCGCGCACGTTGGCAGCGGTGAAGGCTTCGCCCTGGCCGAACGAGCCGCGCGGGTTGGGCAGGAACACCCGGTAGCCGGCCTGGAGCAGGAACAGCTCCTCGCCGCGCGGGGTGAGGTAGTCGGGGATGTTGGCCGCAGACGGGCCGCCATGCACCGACACGATCATTGGGCCCTTGGTGCCGGTCATGTCGTCCGACGTGCCCTTCGGCGTCAGCAGCCAGCCCTGCACGTCGAACTGGTCGTCATGCCAGGTGATGCTGCGCGCGGTGGCCGGCACGGTCTGGCCGGCGTTGAGCCGGGTCAGGTCGTGCCATCCGTTGGTGTTGCGAACCTCCAGCTCCGGCGCCCGGGTGAAACTCTGATGGATCGCCGCCACCGTGCCGCCGCCGCAGGACACGCCGTAATGGCCGCGCTGTGTCGACACGGTTTCCTCGCCCGACCAAAGGACCTGCTGCGCGTCAGCGCCGCCGAGCGTCAGCACCTCCGCCTTGGATCCGGCCAGCGCGGTCGCGGTCAGCCCGTCGCCGCACGACCAGGTGAGCGCCGTGACGCTGGCGCGGATGTTCGGGACCAGGTTCTGCAGCACCGGCGGGTGTGCCGCCGACGTGTCCAGCGCCAGCCGGAACGCGTCGCCGCCGGTGGAGCCGAAATCGCTCATGATGCCGCCGATGAAGGCGAGCGTGCGCCCGTCCGGCGACACCACGGGGTTCGCCAGCTGCTGGCGTTGCGGCGGCGCGTACAACACCTCCGCCTGCCCGGCCTCGACCCGGTACAGCTTCGCCACCCACCAGTTGTTGTCGCCGTTGCCGTGCGCCGCGGTGGCGACGAACCGCGCATAGCCCGGCTGCGCCGGATCCGGCCGCCAGTCGTACTCGTAGACGTAGAGGTCGGCCGGCGACTCGTAACGCAGGGCGCCATTGCGGACCGTGGCGATGCGCTGCTCGTCCTCGTCGACGCCGATCTCGCCGGTGAGCTTCGCCGCCGCCTGGGTGGCGCCGGGCTCCTTGTGCGCACCCGCGGTCGCCAGCACCGCGAGCGTCCCATCCGGCCCGTAGCGCAGGCCCTGCAGCGTGCCGTCGAACTCCAGCAGCCGGGTGAGCCCGGCGCCATCCGCTTGCACCGCGTAGACGAAGCGGTGCGCCTGCTTCGGCTGCCTGAGCACGAAGGCGAGGCGGTGGCCGTCCGGCGACCAGGCCAGCGACGAGGGGACGCAGGCCGGTCCCTGGCAGGGCAGGCGCACGGTGACGGCAGCGCCCTGTCCGGAGACGGGCCGGACCAGGATCGACAGCGACGGGTCGACGCCCTCGTCGGCCGGCTGGTCCGCTTCCAGCGTCGCCACCCGGCTCCCGTCCGGCGACGCCGCCGCCTGGACGAACAGGTGCAGCGGCCGCGGCGCCGCGGCCGCGGTCCCGGCCAGCAGGAGGAACGGCAGGGACAGGTGTGCGGCGGCAGCGATCATGCGGCGCACCATGCCGCCTGATCGCCCGTCGGTCGAGGGGCGCTCTGGTCGCGCGACCGGGAGGAGCGAAAGCCAAGGATCGGCATCAGGTGAACGGGACGGAGGCGCCGATCCGGCTCACCGTAATCCGGCGACGGTTATCGCCGCGCGGCACCGAGCCCATGATGGCTGGCTGGCGTGCCAGCAAGTCGGTCAGGCAGGCGAACCGATCCTTTCCAGGAATGCCCGAGCCGTGATGATGCCGGTGTCGTGCCAGGGATCCATCGAAAGCAGGTCCCGATCGCTGGACACGATCACCTCGGCCCCGGCAGCGAGCGCCAGCTCAAGGTAGGTGTCGTCTCCGGGATCACGGCAGTCCCGCACCCGTTCCGACGGCTCGAACCAGGACGCGGCCATCGTGAGCAGGCCGAGGATCTGGTCGACTGTCCCGAGGGAGATCGAACGGCGGAACTTGGGCCGCTTCAAGACCTCGGAAATTTCACGGAAAGCAGCCTCTGACAACGCCACTTGGTGACCACGGGTAGCCTCAACTATCGCGCGGCGCGGGATACCGTCAGGATGCAGAGCCGCCCCGACCAACGTCGAGGCATCAAAGACGACGATCACCGAAGACGGCGACGCTCAGCCTTGTGGCTACGAAGCTCGACCTCGATGTCGGAGTCGGTCAGTCCTGCATCCCTGGCTGCTGCGGAGGTACGCTCGAGCAGCTCGCCGAGGCGCTCGGCAAGGTCGGACCGGGATTGCATGAGCACCTGGTCAACCAGAAAGCCGACCTGTCGTGCGCGGCCGGGATCGTCCGCCAGGACACGGGCGGCTTCTTCCGACACGGGAATCTCGATGGTCCGGGTCACGGTCACGGCAGCCTCCATGCCGCTACCTTATACGTGTTGAAGCCTACGGCGCCAGGAAGACGACCATCCTGCGATGCGTCGGGCCCTTGCCGAACGGCCTCGAAATCGTCCCTCAGCGCTTGGTGCTGGTCACAACGTCCAGCCACACCGCCAGCAGCAGGATCAGGCCCTTCACGATCATCTGCCAGAAGGTGTCGACGCCCAGCATGGACATGCCGTTGTCCAGGGTGGCGATGATCAGCGCGCCAATCAGCGCGCCAAACACGGTGCCGGCGCCGCCGCGCATGGAGGTGCCGCCGATGATGCAGGCGGCGATGGCGTCCAGCTCCTGCCCGGTGCCGGCAGACGGGGAGCCTGCCGCCAGGCGCGCGGTGGTGGCGATCCCGGCCAGCGCCGCCATCGCGCCCATCAGCATGAACACCAGCAGCTTGACCACCTGCACGTTGACGCCGGACAGCCGCGTCGCTTCCAGGTTGCCGCCCACCGCGTAGATCCGCCGGCCGAACACGGTCCGCCGGGCCATCACCGTGAACAGCCCCAGCAGCACCAACACGATCAGCACCGGCAGCGGCACCCCGCGATACGCGTCCAGGATGGCGAAGAAGCCCGCGATCACCACCGCGGCGACCGCGAGCTTGCCCAGGTCGACGCCGAGGGCCGGCACCGGCAGGCCGTACTCCGCCCGCTTGGTGCGGCTGCGCATGGCGGTGAACGCCAGCACCGCGAACACCAGCACGCCAAGCGCGTACCCGGCGACGTCGGGCAGGTAGCTCTGGCTCACCGCGATCAGCGCGGTGGAGACCGGGGCGATGGTGACGCCGCCGGTCAGGCCGAGCACGATGCCGCGGAAGGCCAGGAACCCGGCCAGGGTAACGATGAAGGAGGGCACGCGCAGGAACGCCACCCAGTAGCCGTTGAAGGCGCCGACCAAAGCGCCCAGCAGCATCACCAGCGGGATGTTGACGAACAGCGGCAGGTGGTAGGTGACGTCGAAGATCGCGGCCAGGCCGCCGGTCAGCCCGAGCAGGGATCCCACCGATAGGTCGATCTCGCCGGAGATGATGACGAACACCATGCCCGACGCGACCATGCCGTTGATCGCCATCTGGCGCAGCAGGTTGGACAGGTTGCGCGCGGTGAGGAAGTCGCCCTGCGTGAGCTCGGTGAACAGCGCCCAGATGATGGCGATCGCGACCACCAGGGCCAGGATCTTGTAGCGCGCGAAGGCGCCTTTGAAGTGCTCCAGCTTCAGGGTGCGCCGGCGCTCGCCCTGCGCTGCTGCGATGGCGTCGGAGCCCGGGGCGATGGAGGTGGTCTCGGTCATGATCGGGCTTCCCTCAGGCGGCGCGGCGCGTCGGCGTGATCGCCGCCGTCAGG
Organism: uncultured Acetobacteraceae bacterium; assembly: GCA_964245705.1. Lineage (GTDB taxonomy): Bacteria > Pseudomonadota > Alphaproteobacteria > Acetobacterales > Acetobacteraceae > Lichenicola. The sequence goes on along the minus strand of CAXTOD010000009.1, from coordinate 10,305 downwards.
ATCCGCTCCTGGGTCAAGGTGTCGTCGTTGATGAAGTCGCCGCGCAGCTCGCCCTCGCCGATCACCAGCACCCGGTCGCTGATGCCCAGCACCTCGGGCAGCTCCGACGAGACCATGATGATCGACATGCCCTCGCGCACAAGCGCGAACATCAGGCGGTAGATCTCGTACTTGGCGCCGACGTCGACGCCGCGGGTCGGCTCGTCCAGGATCAGCACGCGGGGCTTGGGCTCCAGCATCTTGGAGATCACCGCCTTCTGCTGGTTGCCGCCGGACAGGTTGGAGATCGGCAGCACGGGGCTCGCGGTCTTGATGCGCAGCCGCCGGATCGCCTCGCCGATGGTGGAGAACTCGCGGTTCTCGTCGATCAGCCCGACGCTGGTGAAGTCGTCCAGCACCGACAGGGTGATGTTGTAGCCGACGCCCAGCCCCGGCACGATGCCGTGCGCCTTGCGGTCCTCCGGCACCATGCACAGCCCGTGGCGCACCGCCTGCCTCGGCGTGCGCACCTGGATGTGCTTGCCGTCGAGCCGGACCTCGCCGGAATGCGGCCCGCGATAGGCGCCGAACAGGGCGCTGACCATCTCGGTGCGGCCGGCGCCGACCAGGCCGGCGACGCCCAGGATCTCCCCCTTGCGCAGCGAGAACGACACGTTGTCGACGCGCCTGCGCTCGCGGTTCTCCGGATCGAGGCAGGTGATGCCGATTGCCTCGAACACCACCTCGCCGATCGGGTGCTCCTCGCGCGGGAACAGGTTGCTCATGTCGCGGCCCACCATCATGCGGATGATGTCGCCGGTGGTCATGTCGCGCATCGGCGCGTCGCCGATGTAGCGGCCGTCGCGGATCACCGTGACGGTGTCGGCGATCTCCTCGATCTCCTCCAGCTTGTGCGAGATGTAGACGCAGGCCGTGCCGCGCGCCTTGAGGTCCCGGACCAGGCGCAGCAGGATCGCGGTCTCGGACTTGGTCAGCGACGAGGTCGGCTCGTCCAGGATCAGCAGGCGGGCATTCTTGCTCAGCGCCTTGGCGATCTCGATCAGCTGCTGCTCGCCGCCGGCGTAGTTCGACACCGGCATCGCCACGTTGATGTGGCCCATGCGCAGGCCGGCCAGCAGCTTCGACGCCTCGATGATCATGCGGTCGAAGTCGATCAGGCCGCCCCGCGCGCGCGGCTCGCGGCCGAGAAAGATGTTCTCCGCCACCGAGAGCTGCGGGATCAGCATCAGCTCCTGGTGGATGATGACGATGCCGACATCCTCGCTTTCGCGGATGGACGAGCAGCGCAGCTCGCGGCCTTCCCACAGGATGGTGCCGCCCCAGGTGCCGTACGGATAGACCGCGGACAGCACCTTCATCATCGTCGACTTGCCAGCGCCGTTCTCGCCGCACAGGCCGACGCACTCGCCGGGCCGGACCCGCAGGTCGATGCCGTCCAGCGCCTTGACGCCGGAGAAGTCCTTGGTGATGCCCCGCATCTCCAGCAAGTACTCGGACATCGTCCCAACCCTTCAGCGTCCCGGATAGGCTTCGGGACCGGACCGCACGAGGCGATCCGGTCCGCATCATCGGCTAGGGGAACGCGGTGTTACTGACCGTTGATCTGCGCCTGGGTAAAGTAGCCGTCGGTGACCAGGCGGTTGACGTTGCTCTTGGTGAGCGGGATCGGGGTCAGCAGGATGGTGTCCACGTCCTTCTGGCCGTTGTTGATCTTGCTGGTGTAGGCAGGGGTCTCGCCCTTCGCCAGCTGCACCGCCATCTTCGCCGCCGTGCTGGCGATCAGCTTCAGCGGCTTGTACACCGTCATGGTCTGGGTGCCCTTCTCGATCCGCTGTGCTGCGGCGAGGTCGGCGTCCTGGCCGGACACGGCGGTCTTGCCGGCCAGCCCCTGTGCGGCCAGCGCCTGGATCGCGCCGCCGGCCAGGGCGTCGTTGGAGGCGACGATGCCCTGGATGTTGTTGTGGTTCGCGGTGAGCGCGTTCTCGGTGTCGGACAGCGCGGTGGTCGCACTCCACTCTGGCACGAACTGCGAGCCCACGACCTTGATCTTGTTGCTGTCGATCAGCGGCTGCAGCACCTCCATCTGGCCCTGTCGCAGCAGCTTGGAGTTGTTGTCGGTAGGAGCGCCGCCCAGCAGGTAGTAGTTGCCGGTGGGGGCTGCGTTCACCACGCCCTGCGCCTGCATGTGGCCGACGCGGACGTTGTCGAACGACACGTAGGCGTCGATGTTGGAATCCAGGATCAGCCGGTCGTAGGAGATGATCTTGATGCCGGCCTGCTTGGCCTCGTTGATGACGTTGCCGAGCACCTTGCCGTTGAACGGCACGATCACGATCACGTCCATGCCGCGCGAGATCAGGTTCTCGATCTGCGCGTTCTGCCGGCTTTCGCTGGCGTCGGCGGACTGAACGTTGACGGTGGCGCCGAGCGCCTTGGCGGCGGCGATGAAGTAGTCGCGGTCGTGCGCCCAGCGCTCCAGGCGCAGGTCGTCGATCGAGAAGCCGATCTTGGGATGCGCCGCGCTGGCGTGGGCCGCGGCCGGCACGAGGGCGGCCAGGCCGAGCGACAGGGCGGCGCCGGCCAGCAGGCGACGCGTGAGGCCCGAGCCGCCGAGCGCGATCCGGTTGGGAAGATGCGACACGAATGATTCCTCCGTTGCGCCGACCCTTGCCCAGGGAAGCCTGGACCGGCCGGTCAGTTGCCGCTGCCGGCGGCCGCACGGCCACCGCGTCATCGACATTGGCGCAACGAAAGCAAATTGCGGCACGTAAGGCAAGAGGAGGCCCGGACGGCGGCGCGGCCCGTCGCCGCGGCGCCGGTGTTCCGGACAAATGCCGTCGCGGCGATCAAAAGATCAGCGTGCCGGCCAGCGTCCTGCGGCGCCGGATTGTTGCGCCGCACCAAGTTGGCGGGTTCCTGACGAGCGGGCCCGCCTGGCCGCGTCCGACGCCGCGCCGGCGTCAGCGTTTTTGATTGACGTGCCTCAGGAGCGGGCTCTATGTCCGGCATCGGGGAGACGGCATGCCCAAGGTCACCGTATTCGAGGTCGCGGCCTCCGCCGGCGTCAGCCTGGCCACCGTCGACCGGGTGCTGAACGGGCGCAAGGGCGTCCGCCCGGCCACGGTGGAGCGGGTGCAGGCGGCGATCGGCCGGCTCGGGTTCCGACGCGACGCGTTCGCCGCCGGGCTCGCGACGCAGCGGCGGGAACGCTACCTGTTCGTGCTGCCCGGGCGCGGCACAAACAGCTTCATGAACGCGCTGCACGATACCATCGCCGCCGCCGCCGCGGTGCTGGCGGACCAGCGCGTGGTGGTGCGCAGCCTCGACTATGCGGCGCTCGACGACACGGCGCTCGCCGGCCTGCTGTCCTCGATCGACGGCGCCGAATGCGACGGGGTGGCGGTGGTCGCGGTGGAGTCGCCGCCGGTGCGGCACGAGATCGACCGGCTGGTGGGCAAGGGCATCCCGGTCGTCACCCTGGTGTCCGACGTGTCGCCGTCCAGGCGGAGCCTGTTCCTGGGCATCGACAACAAGGCGGCCGGCCGGGTGGCCGCCTCCCTGATCGGGCGCATGACCGGCGGCGGCCAGGGCAGCGCCCGCGGCAGCATCGGCCTGTTCGTCGGCCGCATGACGCTGCACGACCACGCCGACCGCAGGCTCGGCTTCGAGCAGGTGCTGCGCCGCGAGTTTCCCCACCTCGTCCTGCTGCCGACGATTGAGGGCCTGGACGACAGCGCGGTGACGGGGCCGCTCGCCGCGCGCATGCTGCGCCGGCATCCGGACCTGCTCGGGATCTACAGCGCCGGCGCCGGCAACCGCGGCATCATCGCGGCCCTTCGCGCCGACGCGCGCCTGCCTGCGCCGGTGGTGGTGGCGCACGAGCTCACCGCGCATGCCCGCGACGCGCTGCTGTCCGGGACCTTCACCGCCGTGCTGCACCAGGACCAGGAGCAGGAGGTCGAGAACGCCATCGCGGCGCTGCGTGCCCTGGCGCGGGCCGAGGCGGCGTTCCTGCCCAGGCCGGTGCGCACCCAGATCTTCCTTCGCGACAACGTCCCCTGAGGCGGCCGCGATCACCTGCCCGACCACGTGAAAGAACCCGTCATGGCCACCAGCACCCTGTTCAGCGACCTCGACACGGTCCGCTTTGCCGGTCCCGACAGCGACGATCCGCTCGCCTATCGCTACTATGATGCCGACCGGGTGGTGCTCGGCCGCCCCTTGCGCGATCACCTGCGCTTCGCGGTGGCGTACTGGCACAGCCTGGCAATGAACGGCAGCGACCCGTTCGGCGCGCCCACCATTGTGCGCCCGTGGATGCGCAATGCCGACCCGATGCAGGGTGCCCGCGACAAGGCCGACGCCGCGTTCGACCTGTTCCGCGTGCTGGACGTGCCGTTCTACACCTTTCACGACCGCGACGTGGCACCCGACGGCGACGACCTCAACACCGCCTTGCGCAACTTCCGCGAGATGGTCGACTACCTCGGCCTGAAGATGCAGGGCTCCGGCACGAGGCTGCTGTGGGGCACGGCGAACCTGTTCAGCCATCCGCGGTTCATGGCCGGTGCCGCGACCAACCCCGATCCGGACGTGTTCGCCTTCAGCGCCGCCACGGTGAAGCACTGCATGGACGCGACGCTGGCGCTCGGCGGCGACAACTACGTGCTGTGGGGCGGCCGAGAGGGCTACGAGACGCTGCTGAACACCGACCTCACGCATGAGGTCGACCAGCTCGGCCGGTTCGTGTCGCTGGTGGTCGAGTACAAGCACAGGATCGGCTTCAAGGGGCAGATCCTGATCGAGCCGAAGCCCAAGGAGCCGACCGCGCACCAGTACGACTTCGACACCGCGACGGTATACGGCTTCCTCCGCCGCTACGGGCTCGAGAACGAGGTGAAGGTCAACCTCGAGGCCAACCACGCGCTGCTGGCCGGGCACAGCTTCGAGCACGAGATCGCCACCGCAGCCAGCCTCGGCATCCTGGGCTCGCTCGACCTCAACCGCGGCGACCCGCTGCTGGGCTGGGACACCGACCAGTTCCCCAACAGCCTGCAGGACACGGCGATGGCGCTGTACCACGTCGTCAAGGCCGGCGGCCTCGGGCTCGGCGGCTGCAACTTCGACGCCAAGATCAGGCGCCAGTCGATCGACCCGGCGGACCTGGTGCACGCCCATGTCGGCGGCATCGACCATTGCGCCCGCGCCTTCCTGATCGCGGCCCGCATGGTGGAGGACGGACGGCTGGAGCAGGCGCTCAAGGACCGCTACGCCGGCTGGGACACCGACGCGGCGCGCGACATGCTGAGCGGCGGGGGAACGCTGGAGTCGATCGCGGCCCGGGCGGAAGAGCAGAACCTGTCGCCGCAGCCGCGCTCCGGCGGCCAGGAGCGGCTGGAGAACCTGGTCGGGCGCTTCTTCTGAGAAGCCGGACCCGACCCGGGCGCGGCGTCCGGGCTGCCGGCGCCGCGGACCGCAGGACGGGACACGCCGCATGGAGAAATCCGGCGGCGCTTCCCGCGGCGCTGGGAGGAACACGCGGACGATCCGGTCGCTGATGGCCTACGAGGGCCGGTCCAGCCATCCGGCCGCCCGGAGCGCGGCCACGCTTGTCCGGGCGACCGGGGCCTCGACACCGTTGACCAGCCGCAGCCGGACGTTGCGGCCGTCCCGGCCGAAGCCGGCGACCGCCCTGCGCGCCACTCACCAGGACCGGTGCACCTGCAAACCGGCGGGCCCGGCCGCGGCAAGCTCGCGAACGGCCTGGCGCAACGAGACCAGGACGAGGCCGGAGCCCTGTGCGGTGTACACGCGGACGTAGTGGTCCTCCATCTGCAGCGCGATGATCTCGCGGCCGAGTTCGGCCGGCAGCCGGGCCAGGAAACCTTCGGATGCCGGTCCCGGCGCAACCGGTGCGGGTGGCGCTCCGGGCGCCCGCGCGCGTCCGACGCCGTTCGCGAAGCCGTAGCCCATGGCCAGCGGAGCCGAGATCACCAGGGTCTGCCCGTACCAGGCCAGCAGGCCGATGCCCTCGATCCGGGCCGGCCACAGGCTCGCAGCCGCCAGGCGGCACAGCAGGGCGAGCGGCACCGCCATCAGGAGCGTCGCCACCGCAAGCATTGCGGCCCGCGGCAGCTTCCAGCGCGGCGCGAGCCGGATCGCCGGCCGCAAGGTCACGCCGAACAGGATCATTCCCGTCCAGACGGCACCGACCCAGTAGGCCACCGTCACCAGGCGGGAGCCGTTCAGGTAGCTCCCGAACGGGCCCACCAGTCCCAGGAAAAGGCCGCTGGCGGTCGCGACGGCCAGATCCAGCGCCCATTCGCGCCGGCTTCCGAGAAGCGCTGCCATCCTCCCCCCCCCTTGGCCACCGGCCGTCACGGGCTGCCCGCCGGCCGCTCCGCGAACCCGTTCGCCCGCTCGCGAAGATCGGCGTGCCCGGACGGCGGGACCAGGGCAGCACGTTCGCCATCCGAAAGGGAACGGTGCATGAAACCCTCGCTTCTCCTCCTGGCCGGCGCGGCCGCCTGGCTGGTCCTGTCGTCGGCGGCGTGCGCCCGCGCCGTCGGGTTCACCCGGATCTCCGTGCCGGACGGGACCAACCCGCCGCTCGAGGTCGGGATATGGTACCCCGCCGACGCGTCGCCCAAGCCTACGCCGATCGGTCCGTTCATCCAGACGGTCGCGCTCGATGGCGCGATTCGGGGCAGCCGCCTTCCGCTGGTGGTCCTCTCCCACGGCACCGGCGGGGAACTCACCGGACACAGCGACACCGCCCTTGCCCTGGCAGCAGCCGGCTTCGTGGCGGCGGCGCCGACCCATACCGGCGACAACCCGCGCGACCACAGCCGGGTGCTGGACATCGCCGACCGCGCCCGCCAGCTCCGGACGGTGATCGGGTTCATGGTGTCGCGCTGGCATCCCGGAATGGTGGACGCGTCCAGGATCGGCGCCTTCGGCTTCTCCGCCGGCGGCTTCACCGTTCTCGTCGCCGCGGGCGGGACACCGGATTTCCGCCTGATCGGACCGCACTGCGCCGCCCACCCCGCCTTCTTCGATTGCCGGCTCATCGGGAGCCATGGCCAGGCCACAGCCGCCGCGCCTCCGCCGTCCGCGTTCGTTCACGACGTGCGGATCCGGGCGATCGTCGTGGCCGCGCCGGCACTCGGCTTCACCTTCACGCGTCAAGGCCTCGCGGCCGTCACCGTGCCGGTCCAGCTTTGGCGCGCGGTTGAGGACAGCATCCTGCCGTCCCCGGACTACGCCGACGCGGTGAAGGCCGGCCTGCCGCGCAGCCCCGAGATGCACCTCGTGCCGGATGCGGACCATTACGACTTCCTGGCGCCCTGTTCGGAGGGGCTTGCCCGGGCCGTCCCGGCGATCTGCGTCAGCCGGCCGGGCTTCGACAGGACGGCCTTCCACCGGGCGTTCGACGACAGCGTCGTGGCGTTCTTCCGGCGCACGCTGGGGAACTGACCGGCCGGTGCGACCGGTTCCCGTCCGCCCGGCCGTTCACGTCACCGCTCGGCGGGTGCGGTTCGGCACGGAGGACGCCGGGGGTCAGGCCGCAGGCTTCAGCTCGGTCTTGATCCAGCCGGGCTGGCGGGTGTCGAACGCCGCGTAGGCCGAGATCACGTCCGACATCGGCTCGACCTTTGTCAGCACGGTAACAGGGTCGATCAGTCCGGTCCGCACCATCTCGACCAGCTTCGGGATGTACGCGTGGTGGTTGCAGTTGCCCATCCGGATCGTCAGGTTCTTGTTCATGGCGATGCCGATCGGGAAGGTCTCGGCCGCGGGCGGATACACGCCGATGATGCCGAGCGTGCCGGCCTTGGCCAGCGAGGCGATCGCCCCAGCGCCTGGGTCGGCGCGTCGCCCGGCACCCACTGCCCGTCGCGGCTGTGCTGCTCCGGCGCCACCTGCTTCACCTCGGCGGCGAACCTGTCCGCCTTTTCTTCCGCCTCCTTTGCGGCCGGCCCGCCATGGGCGTGCTGGGAGTCCACGCCGACCGCGTCGATCGCCCGGTCGGCGCCGATCCCGCCGGTGAGCGTCAGGATGGTTTCCACCGGGTCCTCCCTGGAGAAGTCCACCGGGAACGCGCCCTGCCGGCGCGCCATCGCCAGCCGGTCCGGATGCTGGTCCACCGCGATCACCCGCCCCGCCCCCTGCAGCAGCGCGCTGGCGATGGCGAACTGGCCGACCGGACCGCAGCCGAACACCGTCACCGTGTCGCCCGGCGTCACCTCGGCCAGCAGGGCGCCGAACCAGCCGGTCGGGAAGATGTCGCTGAGCAGGATCGCCTGGTCGTCGCTGACCTGGTCCGGCAGCCTGACCAGGGTGCTGGACGCGAACGGGATCCGCGCCCGCTCCGCCTGCAGCCCGTTCACCGGCCCGGTGGTTTCTGGTCCGCCGAAGAAGCTGGTGCCGGCGGCGGGGCCGTTGGGGTTGGCGTTGTCGCACTGCGCGGTGTCGCCGGCACGGCAGTACGAGCACACGCCGCAGGACACGGTGGAGCATACCACCACCCGGTCGCCGACGGCGAGGTTGCGCACCTGGTCACCGAGCGCCTCGACCACGCCAACGCCCTCGTGGCCGAGGATGGTGCCGGGCTTCATGCCGCTGACAGTGCCGCGGACGAAATGCAGGTCGGTGCCGCAGATGGCGGACGCGGTCAGGCGGATCACCGCGTCGGTCGGCACCTCGACCGTCGGGTCGGGCACCTCGTCGAGGCGGATGTCGCCGATGCCGTGCCAGACGACTGCCTTCATGGGAATGCTCCTCAGCTCGGGAAAAAGGATGAGGTCTGCAACGCCGCAGCGCGCGTCCGGACGCTTCACTCCGGCGGCAGCGCGCGGGCCCAGTCGCGCAGGTCCCGGACGAACAGGTCCGGCGCCTCCATGGCCGCGAAGTGCCCGCCGCGCGGTTGCTCCGTCCAGCGCGTGACGGCATAGCCGCGCTCGACCCAGGAGCGTGGCGGCGTCGGCGAGCGCGGGTCGGGATAGGCCGCGAACGCGGTGGGGACGGTAACGCGCCGGCCCGGCGGCATCCGGCGCACGCCCTCCGCCTCGGCCGCCGCGTAGTACCAGGTCGAGGTCGGGAAGGCGTCGTTGGCGACGTAGATCATGAGGTTGGTCAGCAGCCGGTCGCGCGGGAACACCGCCTCGAACGGCTTGTCGCGCAGGTCGGCCCAGTCGTGGAACCGCTCCACGATCCAGGCCGCCTGGGCCGCGGGGTTATCGGCGATGGCGTAGTTCAGCGACGACGGCTTGGTCCCCTGCAGCCGGGCATAGGCGCCGAGCGCCTGCTGCGACGCGTCGAACGCCGCCTTCCATGCCTTCTCCTCGTCGGTGTCCGGCTCCGCGTCGGGCTGCACCAGCAGGTAGTTGAGGTGGATGGCGCGGACCGACGCCGCGTGCTCCAGCGCCAGCCAGGCGCTGACGCCGGCCCCCCAGTCGCCGCCCTGGGCGAGGTAGCGCCGGTAGCCGAAGCCCTCGCGCATCAGGCGGTCGAACAGCCGCGCGGTGCTGCGCGCGCCGACCGGCGAGGCCGGCTTGCCGGAAAAGCCGAACCCCGGCAGCGAGGGGATCACGAGGTCGAACGCGTCCGCGGCGTTCCCGCCGTGTCGGGACGGGAACGCCAGCGGCTCGGCCACCTGCCAGAACTCGTAGACCGAGCCCGGCCAGCCATGGGTGAGCAGCAGCGGCCGGCGCCCTCCCGCCTCGCCGACCAGGTGGACGGCGTGGAGGTCGATGTCCTCCACCCGGTGCAGCACCTGCGGGAACCGGTTCAGCTCGTCGGCGGCGGCGCTGGCGTCGAAGCCGTCCGCCCACCAGGCGCACAGCGCGCGCAGGAACTCCGGGTCGCAGCCGTAGCGCCATCCAGCGTGTTCGGGCGTGCGCGGGACGCGGTAGTCGCGCACGCGCGTGCGAATGCGCTCCAGCGTCGCGTCGTCCCAGGCCACGGTGAACGGTTGCATGGCGATCCTCCTCCGGTGCGTGGAGGCAACTCGCCAAACCGCGACGGGTTGAACGGCAAACGCTTCGGAGGGACTGACGATGAGCAAGCACGAGGGCAGCGACAGGATCACCAGCCACGGCACGGTGAAGGGCCATCATCCCAGGCCGGAAGACGCAGTTCCGGAAGGCGGGCCGGCGCCGGCGCCGACCGAGGGCCAGGGCGCCGCCAAGGGCGCGGCCTCCAAGGCCGCCGTCGAGGGCGCGGTGGCGGGCGACAACACCAGCACCGCCACCGCCGGCAGGCTGGAAAAGGAACACGCGGCAGGCGTCGGGGCGGAAAAGACGC
>CAXTOD010000008.1:0-23815 GCA_964245705.1 uncultured Acetobacteraceae bacterium | reverse complement strand
CCGGCGGCTCCCGCCCTGGCTCCGGCCGCCAACCCGGCGGACGGGTCGGCGATCACGCCGCCGGCACAACCTTCGGCACCGGCCGGATCCGCGCCGCAGGCGGAACCGGACGGCGCCGCGGCTTCCCGACCGGGGCCGGCGGCGGCTCCGCCCGTGCCGAAGCAACGGTTCTGAACCCGAACTTGCGTCGCCGGACACCCGCGGCTGCGTCGGCGGCCGTTCCCGTCGACCGGCGCAGCCAGCGTGGGCTGGACTGGACGAACTTCTTCGTCGCCAACCTGCAGCAGGCATTCGGGCCGTTCATCGCCGTCTACCTGACCGGCCAGCACTGGACACAGGGCCAGATCGGCCTGGTGCTGACGGTCGGCACGGTGACGGCGATGGCCAGCCAGGTTCCCGCGGGCCTCGCGGTCGACCTGCTGCGCAACAAGCACCTGGCCGCCGGGGCGTCGATCGTGGCGATCGTGGTGTCCTGCCTGATGCTGGCGGCCCTGCCGGAACAGCTGCCCGTCACCCTGGCGGAGGTGCTGCACGGCTTCGCCAGCTGCATGCTCAACCCGGCCATCGCGGCGATCACCCTGTCGGTAGTCGCGGCACAGGCGATGAACCGTTCGCCGCAGGACCGGTCGCGCGATGCGGCCTCCGCGGCGCTCGGCGAGCGGTTCGGGCGCAACAACAGCTTCGCCCAGATCGGCGCCGCCCTGTCGGCCGGGCTGATGGGCGGGATCGGCTACCTCGTGTCCGCCCGCGCGACCTTCTACCTCGGCGCCCTGATGGCGCTGCCGGGCCTGGTGGCGCTTCGGGCCATCGTCCGGACGCCGGTGCCGGACGCCGCGTCCGCCCCCCGCGCCGACGATCCGTCCGCCGCCCCGCCACCATCGCAGGGCTTGCGCACCCTGCTGCGCAACCGGCGGCTGTACGGGTTCGGCGTCTGCGTCGTGTTCTTCCACCTGTCCAGCGGCGGCATGCTGCCGCTGGCGGCGGGCGAGGTGACGCGGGAGGCAGGCCGCCTGGCCGAGCTGGTGATCGCCGCCTGCATCCTGCTGCCGCAGGTGATCGGTGCGGCGCTGTCGCCGCGGATCGGCCACTGGGCCGGCGTGTATGGCCGGCGGCCGGTGATGCTGCTGGCGTTCACCGCGTTGCCGCTGCGCGGCGTGCTGCTGGCGGTATCCAGCGCGCCGTGGATGATCGTGGCAGCCCAGCTTCTGGACGCGATCAGCTCCGCCGCCTTCGGGGTGATGCTGCCGCTGGTGGCGGCCGACCTGAGCCGGGGCACCGGCCGGTTCAACCTGTGCCTGGGGCTGCTGGGGCTGGCGATCGGCATCGGCGCCAGCTTCAGCACCACCCTGGGCGGCCTGCTGGCCGACCGGTCGCTCGCCGCCGGCTTCCTGGTGCTGGCCGGGGCGGGGCTGGCCTGCGTGCTGTCGGTCTGGCTGCTGTTCCCGGAAACCGCCCCGCCGGCGGACCGCGACGGCGGCGGAAGCGGGGTCAAGCCAACCAGGGCGGCACCGGCAGTCCCTTCGCATGCAGGAATTCCGGATTGAACAGCTTGGACTGGTAGCGCGCGCCGCCGTCGCACAGGATGGTCGCCACCGTGTGGCCCGGCCCCAGCCGCCTCGCCACCCGGATCGCCGCCGCCACGTTGATCCCGGCCGAGCCGCCGACCGAGATCCCCTCGCGGGTCAGCAGCGCGAACACCTGTTCCAGCGCCTCGGCGTCGGGAATGCGCTCGGCGTCGTCGATGCGGATGCCCTGGAGGTTGCCCGGGACGCGCGACTGGCCGATCCCCTCGGTGATCGAGCTGCCCTCCACGCTCAGCGTGCCGGTCTTGACCCATCCGTGCAGCGCCGAGCCTTCGGGATCGGCGAGCACGATCTCCGGCATCGTGCAGCCTTGCCGTTCGGCGACGTCGCGCAGGCCCAGCGCCACCCCGGCCAGCGTGCCGCCGGTGCCGCAGGCGCAGGTGAAGGCGTCCAGCACCCCGCCGGTCTGCTGCCACAGCTCGGCCGCGGTGGTGGCGCGGTGGCCTTCGCGGTTGGCGAGGTTGTCGAACTGGTTGGCCCAGACCGCGCCGGTCTCCTCGGCCAGGCGGCGCGACACGTGCACGTAGTTGCCGGGGTCCTTGAACGGCCTGGCCGGCACCAGGCGCAGGTCGGCGCCGATGCTGCGCAGGAGGTCGATCTTCTCCCGGCTCTGGGTGTCCGGCATCACGATCACGCAACGGTAGCCGCGGCTGTTGCCGACCAGGGTGAGGCCGATGCCGGTGTTGCCGGCGGTGCCCTCGACGATCGTGCCGCCCGGCCGCAGCGAGCCGTCCCGCTCGGCCGCGTCGATGATCGCCGCCGCCGCGCGGTCCTTCACCGATCCGCCCGGGTTCATGAACTCGGCCTTGCCGTAGATGGTGCAGCCGGTGAGCGCGGACGCCTGCCGCAGCCGGAGCAGCGGCGTGCCGCCGATCGCGGCGTCGAGGTCCGGCGAGGCCGACTGCCAGCCCGGCACATCGGGACTCCGCGGATTTGTGCTTTCGGCCATCGCGGACCACCTTGTATCGGCAGGGTTCGGGGAACTGGAGTGTTCTGAGATGGTCGAGGACGTCGGTGCGCAACAGGCCTATGCGGCGCTGGCAGGGGATCCGGACGCGCAGCTGGTCGACGTGCGGACGGACGCCGAGTGGTCCTATGTCGGCCTGCCGGACCTGTCGGCGCACGGCAAGCGCGTGCTGCTGGTGCAATGGCAGAGCTTTCCCACCGGCGCGCCGAACCCCGACTTCGTGGAGCAGCTCGGCGCCGCGGGCCTGACCCGGCAGCACGTGATCTACTTCATCTGCCGCAGCGGCGTGCGCAGCCTGGCGGCGGCCGAGGCGGCGGAACAGGCGGGCTACCGCACCACCTACAACGTGGCCGACGGCTTCGAGGGGCCGCCCGACGCGAACGGGCATCGCGGCACGGTTGCCGGCTGGAAGGCGGACGGGCTGCCCTGGCGGCAAGGCTGAGCGTTGCCGGCGACGTCCGGTCCTGACCGATCCTCATTCCCGGCCGGGCGGCTCCGCATCGGCGTCATAGAGCACCTGCAGCACCACGCACCAGGCATAGCGGCTGTCGAGCGAGCTGCCGTCCGATGCGGACAGCATCCCGTTCGGGCCGACCGGCACGTGGGTGAGCGTCACCGCGTCGTCGACGTTGCCGCCGATCATGCTGATCTGGTGCGCGCCGCGCGCCACCACCAGCCCGCAATGCGCCGGGAAGCCGTTGCGCGTGGGCAGGTTCTCGTAGCGGATGCCGCGCCCGCTGCTGCGTCCGGCGCAGATCAGGTCGCCGAGCTGCGGCGCGTAGCTGGCCGGGTCCTCGGCGCGCAGGCCGGTCGCGGTGCCGGACGCGGCGGCATTGATGTAGGTGGAATGGTTCGGTGCGTACGGGAAACGGTCGCCGGCGCCGCTGATCCGCATCACGTAGGAGATGAAGGCGGCCGACCAGGCGTAGCGGGCGTCGTTCTGGAAGTCGAACGGGTTGCCGGCACTGTCGTGCTTGCCGGTCCAGCTGACCTCGGTCTCGTACGGATCCTGTCCGATCCACCAGTATTCGCCGACCCGCTCCCACAGCCCTGGAAGCCGCTCCGGCTTGACGCCCGTGCCGGACGCGTCGGGCCGCTGCTCGGGATCGTCGTCGTCCACCGGCTCGCCGAACAGGCGCCATTCGCGCAGCGCGATCGCTACCGCGTCCTGCCGGTTGAACGGCGCGAAGGAGCGGGTGGCGAAGTCCGGGACGTGCTCGTCGGGTGCCGCGGGACCCTGCGAGGTGCGGTACTGCGCGACCGGCGTCGGCTCGGGCACCGGCTGCGGCGGATGCGCGGGCGGCGTGTCCGCGCATCCGGCAAGCAGGACGCCGCCCAGGGCCGAGAGCGCAACGGAACGGAACTGTCGCATGCGGGACAGGATGCGGGCTCGGTGCATCGTCATCGTGGTCCTATGCACGTTCCGGAAACAGCGATGCGAGCCCCGACTCGGACGCGTCGCACAGCCCCCGCTCGGTGATGAGGCCGCTCACGAGCCGCGCCGGGGTCACGTCGAAAGCGGGATTGGCGGCGGAGGTTCCATCCGGCGTCACCTGCACCCGGGTGAGCGTGCCGTCCGGGCCACGGCCGCTGACATGCGTGACCTCGTCCTGTGCGCGTTCCTCGATCGGCACCTCGGACAGGCCGTCCGTGACGCTCCAGTCGATCGTGCTCGACGGCAGCGCGACCCAGAACGGCACCCCGTTGTCCCGTGCCGCAAGCGCCTTGAGGTAGGTGCCGATCTTGTTGGTGGCGTCGCCGTTGCGGGTCACGCGGTCGGAGCCGACGATCACCAGGTCGACCTTGCCGTGCTGCATCAGGTGGCCGCCGGCGTTGTCGGAGATCACGGTATGGCCGACGCCGTGGCTGCCGAGTTCCCAGGCGGTAAGCGCCGCACCCTGGTTGCGCGGCCGCGTCTCGTCCACCCAGACATGCACGTCCGTGCCGGCGTCGTGCGCCATGTAGATCGGCGCCAGCGCGGTGCCCCAGTCCACGGTGGCGATCCAGCCGGCGTTGCAATGGGTGAGCAGGCGCACCGGCGCGTCGTCGCCTCGTGCGCGCTTGGCAGTCGCGATCTCCTGGATCAGTTGCAGCCCGTGACGGCCGATCGCCTCGTTCTGCGCCACGTCCTCGTCGCAGATCAGGCCGGCCTCGTGATAGGCGACGCGCACGCGATCGGCGGGTGCGGTGTTGCGCAGCCGGGTGAGCATGCGCGCGATCGCCCAGCGCAGGTTGATTGCGGTGGGCCGGGTCGCGGCCAGCATCGCCGCGTCGCGCTCCATCGCGTCGGTGCTGCTGTCCACGCAAAGCGCCAGCGCCAGACCGAAGGCCGCCACCGCACCGATCAGCGGCGCGCCGCGCACCTGCATGGCGACGATCGCGTCCGCCACCTGTTCGCACGTGGTGAGACGCAGGATGTCGAGCGACCAGGGCAGCCTGGTCTGGTCGAAGATGCGCACCGAGAACCCGTCGGCGGGATCGATCCAGACGCTGCGAAAGGCTTGGCCGTTGATCTTCATGTCGAGGAGCACTCCGGCGGGAACGAAGCCGGCAAGCCCTTCCAGACACACCGGCCGCGGTGTCCTAGCACCGCGGCGTCACCGGCGCACCCGTTGCCGGACGCTGCGGCGGTCGCGTCCGCGTGTGGTCGACCCGGCGTCACGGCTGCCACGGCATTCGCGCCGGGTGGCCGCGCCGGATCGCGAAACACCAATACGGGCCTGCATCCCTGCGATTCCGGATCGGGGTGTGGCAGCGCCGACTCACCGGCATGCGGACGCTTCGGGCGCGGAAGCACCCATGGAACTTTAGTGTAACGGTTGCTTTTCGTTGACAGAACTATGCGGTTCGAGGATGAGCATGTTCGATCGTGTGTCATTGAACGGCGATTCGCGGCGCCGGCTCCGCGCCGACTGACTCGCTCCGAGGTGACCATACGGCCGGAACAGGACACGCCTGCATGCTGCATGTCGATCGCGTGGGCCAGGAGAGATGCTTCCCGTCCGCGCTTCCGCGGGCGGCGTGCATCGACCGGCACTCCATCCAGCCATCATCTCCATCAAGCAAAGGATCCCGATCATGAGTAGCGACAGCACCGACGGCAGGCGCACGCGCGCCATGGCCGTACGGACCGGCGGCCGGCGGACCGCCGGTTCCGGCGCACGCAGCACCACCGCCCGCACCTTGCGCACCGGCACGACCGCGTCCACCCGGTCGGCTGCGGCAAAGAAGCTTGGCGCCAAGTCGGCCAAGACCACCAGGGCGGCCAAGCCTGCAGCGAGCACGCGCACCGCGAAGGCGCCGGCGCGGACGACAAAGGGCCGGACGACCAAGGCAACCACGTCCAAGGCAGCCACGACCAAGGCAGCCACGACCAAGACGTCGGCAACGCGGGCCAAGACCGCCCGAACGCCGACACGCGCCACCAAGGCTGCCGCGTCTGCTAAGGCCGCGCCGAAGCGGACGACCCGTGCGAAGGCAGCGCCCGCGGCCAAGCGCGCCGCCACCGGCCGTACGGCAACGCGTGCCGCCCCCGGCCGCACCGCCACAGCCCGTACCGCCACCACCCGCACGGCACGGGGCGGTACGCCCGCGACCCGCAAGACGCCGGCCCGTACAGCCACCCGTGCAAGCACGTCGCGGACCGCCGCGACGCGAACCGCCACCGCCCGCACCACCAAGTCCGGCACGAGCGCGCGCGGAACCGCTACCCGGGCAGCGACGGGCAAGACTGCAGGCAAGAGCGAGACCGCGCGCTCGATGCGCACCGCAAGAAGCCCGGCCGCCCGCTCTGCGGCAGCGAAATCCCTTGCGGCCACGCGCACGACGCGCACGACGCGCAGCACGCGATCGGACGCGACGGCCAAGCCGGCCGGCAGGACGCGCACCAGCACGAAGGCGCCGTCCGATAAGCACGACGCCGCGGTGAAGATGCGCCGCTCGCCCAACGCTGCAACGCGGCGCGAAGCGTCGGAGGAACTGCGCGAAGCGTCTCCGGTCGGGCATCGCCGCCGACGCAAGGCGGCGTCGGAAACGACCAGCGAGGCGATGTCGTCGGTCGATGAGGCCGCGCCGGGCGAGCCGCAGGCGGAAGAGCATCACGACGAAGAGTAGTCTCGGCGTGCAGGTCAGGATCGGGTCGGGCGTCAACCCGATCCTGACTTGGCGGAATAGGCTAGGTCGGCGGACTGCCCGTGGTTTCCTCCGCAGGCGGATGCCGCGCCCTCAGGCGCGCACGATCAGCGCGACGGCGCTGGCGATCAAGGATCGGGGGCGGTTTCCGTGCGCCCCGTAGCCGGTCGGCGCCTGGGCCTGCCGTGCCGCCCCCGCGACCACGCCCATGATCCTGTTCTGCACCTTGATGGCACGCCTGAGCAGGTCCCTGTTCTCGTCGACAAGCTGCTTCAGTCGAAGCGCCAGCGCACGCCGCGCGGGATCCTGGTCCAGCAAGGGCTGTCCGGACGCTCCAGGAGAGGCCGCGTTCAGCGCCTCGAGCGCCGCCCGTTTCCTGTCGACGAAGTCGCCGACACGGCGGTACTCGAGCGCTGCAAGCGCCGCGTTCTCCTCGGCAAGAACGGCCACCAGGTCTGCGATCGCCTGCTGCTCCCGGGTCACGGCTGCTTCTCCTGCATCTTCAACATCTGTGCGTAGATCCCGTCGGCCAGCCCGAAGCCGCCATGGCTTTCCACCTGCTTCGCCATCTCGGTGACGAGCATGGGCTTGAAGTTGGATTCGCCTGCTCCTCCCCCGAACAGCCCTTGCGACTGGTCCACCGTGTCGAACATCGGCTGGAGCAGCTGTCCGATCGTCATCGCCTCGAAGTCCTGCGCCGCCTTCATCACCTTCGGATCCACCGGATCCGCGGCGGGTCCTTGTGCCGTCGGGCCGGCCGCTGCCGGAACTGCGGTCATCGTCATCTCACCACCAGGTCGGCCTGAAGCGCCCCGGCAGCCTTGATCGTTTGCAGGATGCTGATCATGTCGCGCGGACCGACTCCCAGCGCGTTGAGGCCGCCGACCAGGTCGCGCAGGCTGGGACCTTCCGGCAGGATGCCGAGCTGCTTGCCAGCACCGGTGTCGACCTTGATCGACGTGCGCGGCAGGATCGCAGTCCTGCCGCCGGAGAACGCACCGGGCTGCGAGGCGACCGGCGACTCGCTGACCTGTACCGTCAGGTTCCCCTGCGCGATCGCCACGGTGCTGATCCGGACGTTGTCGCCCATCACGATGGTGCCGCTCGCCTCGTCGACCACCACCGTCGCCGGCGTGTCCGGCTGGACCAGCAGGTCCTCGATCCGGCCAAGCGTCGACATGACGTCGCTGCCGGCCAGCGCCAGGGTGACGGTCCGCGGGTCGTCGACCCGGGCGATCGGGGCGACGCTGTTGTTGATGACGGCCGCCATCCGCTCGGCCGTGGTCAGGTCGGGGTTGCGCAGCGACAGGTGCAGAACGTTGCGCGCACCGAGATCCACCAGCACCTCCTTCTCGACGATGGCGCCGTTGGCGATGTGCGCGCTGGTGGGAATGTTGCGGGTGATGGAGGCTCCCGCTCCCTTGGCGGCAAAGGCGCTGCTGACCAGCTGGCCCTGCGCCACCGCATAGACGTCGCCGTCCGCGGCCATCAGCGGCGTGACCAGCAGCGTGCCGCCGGACAGGTCGGTGGCATCCCCCGTGGCCGACACGGTCACGTCGATGTGGCTTCCGCCGTGGGAAAAGGCGGGCAGCTCCGCGGTGACCATGACCGCGGCGATGTCGCGGGTCTGCAGCGTCGACTGCTGGTCGCGTATGTTCACGCCGAGGCGCTCCAGCATGCTGATCAGCGACTCGCGCGTGAACACCGAGTTGTTCAGGCGGTCGCCGGAACCGTTCAGGCCGACCACAAGCCCATAGCCGATCAGCTGGTTGCTGCGCACGCCCTCGACGTCAGCGATGTCCTTGATCCGGACCGCCGCCGCAGCCGCGGACCGGGACCCTGCGAGCGAGGAGAACGCGATCAGGATCAGGAGGCAGAGCGTGCGCATCGTATCCTTCAAGCGTCGTCAAGGTTTACGGTCTACAGTCTGGGGCGAAAGGACGAACAATGTCTGAACGGCGGGGACAGCTTGATCGATTCCGATGCCTGCGGGAGGACCGGAACCCATGACCCTGTCGTCGATCGGTCCGGTCGGCGGCGTGCACGTTCCGGCGCCGGCACAGCCGGCGGCACAGGCCGGCTTCTCCGTTCCCGCCGGCACCGCGCCGGCCTGCCCGGAGGTGCGCGGCGTGGCCCAGTCGGCTCCGGTCCAGGTTTCCCTGATGCTGGCCCTGCAGGAGCAGGCCGGCGCCGAGGCAGGCGACCGGGAAGCGCGTCGGCATGGGCAGCGCCTGCTGGCGGCACTCGCCGAATTGCAGCGCGCTCTGTTGTGCGGCACCCAGGCCGATACGCTCCGGGAACTTTCCCGCCTGTGCGAGGAGGAGGAGCATGCCGTCGATCCCGCCCTCGCCGGGGTGATCCGGTCCATCCGGCTGCGGGCCCGCCTCGAGTTGGCCAGGGCCGCGAAAGCCGCAGATCGGCCTTCCGATCGTGATTTCTGATTGCTTGATGACAGCCTCAGTTGGCGCTTGGCGCGCCCCGCGACCGTGGGTATAAGCCGCCCATTCCTTCTCGGCGGCGCCCACCGCCGCTTCAGGAAAGGCGCCCATGATCACCTTGCCCTCCGATTATCGCCCGGCTGACGACGAGGAGTTCATGAACCCGCTTCAGGTGGAGTATTTCCGCTTGAAGCTGCTCCGCTGGCGCGCCGACCTTCTGAAGGAGGCGGACGGAACCCTGGCCAGCCTGTCGGAAGGCGGCATCCACGAGGCCGACATCACCGACCGGGCGAGCGTCGAGACCGACCGCGCTCTCGAGCTGCGGACGCGCGATCGCGCACGGAAGCTGATTGCCAAGATCGGCCAGGCCTTGTTGCGGATCGAGAACGGAAGCTACGGCTTCTGCGAGGAGACCGGGGAGCCGATCGGCCTGAAGCGGCTGGAAGCGCGGCCGATCGCCACCCTGTCGATCGAGGCGCAGGAGCGCCACGAGCGGATGGAGAAGGTCCACCGCGACGACTGACTAGATCAAAACGGCAGGATAATGTCCATCAGCTGCTGCCCGTAGCGCGGCGTCTGCAGGTCGGTCAGCTGCCCCTTGCCGCCGTAGGAGATGCGGGCTTCCGCCATCCGATCATGGGTGATGGTGTTGTCGCCGGTGATGTCCTGCGGCCGGACGATGCCGCTGACCTGCAGGATTCTGAGCTCGCTGTTGACCCGGACCTCCTGCCGGGCGCTGACTACGAAGTTGCCGTTCGGCAGGACCTGGGTGATGGTGCCTGCGAGCCGCAGGGTGACGGTCTCGGTCCGCTTGGTGCTCCCGGTCGAGATGTTGCTGTTGGTGCTGTTGGTCGTGACGGAGGCGGCACTCAGCAGCTTCTGCTTGAGTCCGAACAGGCTTGGCACCCCCATGCCTTCCGAGGCCGTGCGTGAGGCGGTGCCGTCGTTCTCAAAGTCGGCGTTGTCGGTGATGTCCACCAGCACCGTCAGCAGGTCGCCCACCTGGGCTGCGCGCTGGTCCTTGAAGAAGGCACGGCTTCCGGGCCGCCAAAGGCTGGCGAGGTCGGATGGCGTCTGCTGCAGCGGCGGCATCGGCATGGTGAGCGGCCTGTAGTCGTGGGCGGTCGTCGGGTCGGTGATGGGCGTCATGCTGGGCGGACGCCCCAGATCGGACAGCCGCGACAAGGCGCCGCAGCCGGAAAGCAGGGAGCAGAGCGCCAGCGCAGCGATGGTGGTCGACCTGTTGATCATGGATAGGGCGCCTCCTGCGCCAGCCTGCTCCAGTTCCGGCTACCGCCCGCGGACGCTCCGGAGGCCAGCTGCGGCAGTCCACCCTGAGAGCTGCCGGACTGCAGGATCACCGGAGCGGTTCCGGCATCGATCCTGATGTCCGTCGTGCTCGTGACCTGGCCGATCAGCACGGCGTGAGACACGCTGTTGATCACGTGGATGCGGTCGCCGGCGGCCCCCGCCTCCAGGGCCACGCCTGCAGTCGTCAAGGTGAGGCCCGCGCCTTCGAGCCGCAGCAGGACGGGATGGCCGCGGCTGACCAGCATCGGCCGGATCAGCATGTCCCGCGTCAGCGGAACGCCGCTCGATCCCTGCTGCCTCAGCGCGAGGCCGTCCACATCCGTGATGGCCATCACCGGCGTCCCGCGCAGGCTGTTGCTGCGGACCCGGACGACCTGCAGGTCGGACGCCGACAGCAGCGAGCCCGCCGGCAGCGGCTGGTTCAGCACGAGCACGTTCACCTGCTGCTCCGCCCGCCCGGTCACGCGCAGGGTGACGGGATCGGAATCCGGCACCGCGAACGCCAGAGTCGCCGAGAAGCGTCCGCTCTGGGCATCGTAGTCGAGCGTCTGGATCTCGGCAGCGGCAGTCACCTCCGCAGGCAGAGGGGGCGGAGCGAAGGCACCCAGCGACAGGTCGCTTCCGGCCGGAGCGCCGCTCGCGATCAGGGCGGGCTTGAGGACGGCCATGATCTCTTCGCGCCCGACGAGGCGGACCGGCCGCTCAAGAACAGCAGACGCGTAGCTCCCGTTCGGCTGCCAGTCGACGCCGAACTGCGAGGCGATCGCCACGAGCTGGGTGAACGGAACGACGATGCGCTGCCCGGGAGCAGGAGCCGGACCGATGTCGCAATCCTGTCCGGGCTGCAGATCGCTGAACAGGTCCGACAACCTGACGGTGCCGCCGTGGAGCGACACCTGCCTGCGAAGCGCGGCAGCCGACGCCGGCACGCCGTGCAGGGACAGGGCTGCGGCGACCGCAAGCGCGGCCAGGAAGCGCGACGGACCGCTCATTTGAGGTTGGTCAGCGTCTGCATCATGTCGTCCGACGTGGTGATCACCTTGCTGTTCATCTCGTAGGCGCGTTGCGCCGTGATGAGGTTGGTGATCTCGCTGACGACGTTGACGTTGGAGCTTTCGACAAAGCCCTGCATGACGCTGCCGAAGCCGGAGGCGCCAGGTGTGCCGGTAGTGGGAGAACCGGACGCTGTGGTCTGGATCAGCATGTTGTCGCCTTCGGCCTCAAGGCCGGCCTCGTTGGGGAACACGGCAAGCTGGAGCTGGCCGACCGTCTGGGTGGCGGTCTGCCCGGCGAGGGTGACCTGCACCTGCCCCGACGAGTTGATGGTGATGCTCTGGGCGTTGGTGGGAACCGTGATCCCTGGCGCCACGGCATAGCCGTCCGACGTCACGATGGTGCCGTCCGAGGCCAGTGCCAGGGCGCCGTCGCGCGTGTAGGCGGTGTCGCCGGAGGGCAGGGTGACCTGGAAGTAGCCGTTGCCCTGGATGGCCAGGTCGAGGCTGTTGCTGGTCTGGGTGAGGTTGCCCTGTTCGCTGATCCGGTAGATGGCCGCGGTCTTCACGCCGAGACCTACCTGGGCGCCGGACGGCACGACGCTGCCGCTGTCGGAACTGTTGGAGCCGACGCGGCGAAGGTCCTGGTAGATCAGGTCCTGGAACTCGGCGCGACGGCGCTTGAAACCGGTGGTGGTCATGTTGGCGATGTTGTTCGAGATGACTTCGACGTTGGTCTGCTGGGCCTGCATCCCGGTGCCGGCTATATCAAGTGAGCGCATCTGGTCCTCGCATCATGCTGGTTCTCGTCGCTCAGCCCTGCTGCTGGACGATCTTGTCGATCGCCGACTGCTGGCGCTGGTTCTCGCTTTCGACGAACTGCGAGACGAACCCGAAGTCGCGCTGGGTCTGGATCATCTGCGTCAGCTCGTTGATCGGCTGGACGTTGCTGGTCTCGACCATCCCTTGGGCGACCTTCGGCTGCGCAGCCGGGGTGGTTCCGGCGGTTGCGCGATAGAGCGTGCCGCCTTCGGGCACCAGCCGGTTGGTGTCGTCGACGGTCACCACCCCGATCTGGCCCACGGTCCCGTTCTCGGTCGAGATCGTGCCTTTGCCGGAGATGCGGATGTTGGTGTCGGACGGCGAAAGCTGGAGCGGGCTGCCGTTCCGGTCCAGCAGGAGGTTTCCCGAGGAGTCGGCGATGTGCCCGTCCGACATCAACCCGAACTTGCCGGACCGGGTGAGACGGGGACCTCCAGGCGTCGAAACGGTGAAGAAGCCGGGACCGCTCAGCGCCACGTCGAGCGGGTTGCCGGTCTGGGTCAGGCTGCCGTCCTTCTGGTCGAGATAGGTCGCGCGGTCCTGGGTATAGTGCAGGACTGCCCCTCCGGGCGGCGCGTTTACGCCGTGCTGCTGCGACAGGTAGTCGCTGAACAGCACGCGCTGCGCCTTGAAGCCGTCCGTGTTGGCGTTCGCGATGTTGTTCGCGATCACGTCCATGGCCCGCTGCTGGGTGTCGAGACGCGACAGCGCGATGTAGGTGGTGTTTTCCATCTGGGACCCCCGAAGACGCTGCATCATCGGACATGACAGCTTAACAGCCGGTTAAGCCCGCGGCCCCGCCGGACGCGGTCGCCGCAGCCCGCTTAAGCGTGCGTTAACCAGCGCGGCTCCATCCTGCGTCCGGGCCAGAAGGGCTCGAACAGGAGCGGGCGAATGAGCGGCAAGGATGCGGCGGAAGGTCCACCGGGTGGGGGAAAAAAGCGGGTCCTCGTGATCGGTGCCGCGATGGCGGTGATCGCGCTGGCGGCTGGTCTCTGGTTCAGCGGAGTCCTGAAGCATGGCCGTGGACAGGCAGCGCCGAAGCCGGTGGCAGCGGTCGAGGCGCCTGTGCTGATCGACCTGCCCGACATCGTCTCGAACCTCGACACCGGCGGCCATCGGGCGACCTTCATCAAGCTGCACGCGAAGCTCGAGGTGAGCCATGCCGCCGACGCCGCCGCGCTGCAGGCCGGGATGCCGCGCATCCTCGACATCTTCCAGTCCTACCTGAGGAGCACCCGGCCGGAGGAGCTGCGCGGTGGGGAAGGCACGTACCGTCTGCGCGAAGCCCTCATGAACCGGATCGACATGACGCTTGCGCCGGTCCAGGTGACGGATCTGCTCTTCACCGAGATCCTCGTGCAATGAGCGGCATGGGCAGCACCCCGTCCGACGAGGACCTGGCATCGGCCTGGGCATCCTCGATCGAGAGCGAGGGCGACAGCGGCCTGGATGTCGCAGCGACACCGGACGCCACGCGAATCCTGAACCAGGCCGAGATCGACAGCCTGCTCGGCTTCGACCACGGCGGCACGGAGGATGCCGACAGCAACGGCATGCAGCGCATCATCAGCTCGGGGCTGATCTCGTACGAGCGTCTGCCGATGCTCGAGATCGTGTTCGACCGGCTGGTCCGCATCATGTCGACGTCCTTGCGCAACTTCACCAACGACAACGTGGAGGTCTCGATCGACAACGTCGTGTCGCTTCGCTTCGGCGACTACCTCGACTCGGTGCCCCTGCCGGCGATGTTCGCGGTGTTCAAGGCCGAGGAGTGGGAGAACTACGGCCTGATGGTGATCGACTCGGCGATGATCTACTCGATCGTCGACGTGCTGCTGGGCGGCCGTCGCGGCACAGCTGCGATGCGCATCGAGGGCCG
Organism: uncultured Acetobacteraceae bacterium; assembly: GCA_964245705.1. GTDB lineage: Bacteria > Pseudomonadota > Alphaproteobacteria > Acetobacterales > Acetobacteraceae > Lichenicola. Next base: position 9,689 of record CAXTOD010000008.1, on the reverse strand, counting down.
GCCCTACACGACCATCGAACGGACCCTGGTCGAACGCCTGATCAGGGTGGTGCTGGCCGACCTGTCGTCGAGCTTCGACCCGCTTTGCGCAATCACCTTCCGGTTCGAGCGGCTGGAGGTCAACCCCCGGTTCGCCGCGATCTCCCGCCTGTCGAACGCCGCCGTGCTCGCACGCATGCATGTCGACATGGAGGACCGGGGGGGACGGATGGACTTGGTGCTTCCTTATGCCACGCTGGAGCCCGTGCGCGAGCTCCTGCTGCAGCAGTTCATGGGCGAGAAGTTCGGTCGCGACGCGATCTGGGAAACCCACCTCGCCGAGGAGCTGTGGAACACGGAAGTCGATCTGGACGTCGTGCTCGACGAGCAGCCGATGCGCCTGTCCGACATCATCGGGCTCAAGCCGGGAAGCCATTTCATCCTGCGCCAGGGTCGGGAAGCGCCGGTCCAGCTCCGCTGCGGCCAGGTCGTGCTGTTCGAAGGACGCATCGGGCGTCGCAAGAACCGCGTTGCCGTCCGGATCGACCAGGTCGTCGGCAGGCTGCCCGGCAACACCGATCCACTCGGTTCGAGGAGGGGCTGATGACCGGCAGCAGCATGAGCGGGCCGGAATGGCTGCTCGAGGTCGTTCTCATGGTCATGCTCGCGGCGACGATGTTCCACGCCCTGCGGCTGGAACGGGCCCTCGGCATGCTGCGCCGCGACCGTGCGGCGCTGGAGGAGCTCGTCAACGGCTTCAACGACAGCACGCGACAGGCCGAGGAGGGGATCGAGCGGCTTCGTGCCGCCGCGGACGGTGCCGGTCGCCAGATCGCCCGCCACGTCGACCAGGCGCGCGGCCTCAAGAGCGACCTCGAGTTCCTCACCGCCCGCGGCGAGAAGGTGTGCGACCAGCTCGAGGGGATCGTGCGCAACCCCAGGCTGCCCGAGACGCCGGCTGCCGACGCGACCGCCCGGCTGCTCGCACCCGCACCGTCCCTGAGCCTCGCGAGTCGCAACGTTGCTGCCGATCACGATACGCGCCCGCGCAGCCAGGCCGAGAAGGACCTGCTGCGCGCTCTCCGGTCGGCGAGGTAGTCCATGCGCTCCTTCTCCTGGCACAAGCGTCTGCTGCCGTTGACGATGACGGTGATGGCGCTGCTCTTCACCGAGAAGGCCGTCGGCCTCGCGCGCGAGGCGACCGCGCGGAGCCCGGCGCAGGTCGTCGCCGACGTGAAGCCCGTGCCTGCGGCCGCAGCGCAGCCGGCGCTGCCCAGGCCTTCGGTGCCGTCTGTCCCCCCGGCGGCAGCCCCGTCTGCCGCCTCGTCGGCAGAACTGCAGCTGCTGCAGGACCTTCGCAAGCGCAGGCAGGCGCTTGACGAGCGGGAGCGTCAGCTCGACCAGAAGGCGGATCTGGTCCAGGCGGCCGAGCTGAGGCTGCAGGCCAGGCTCGATGAGCTGACGGCCCTGCAGACCCGGCTCGAACAGGTCGAGGACGACCGCCGTAAGCGGAACGCCGCCAACTGGAGCGGCCTGGTGAAGACCTACGAGGACATGAAGCCGCGCGACGCGGCCGGCATCTTCAACGTGCTCGACATGAACGTGCTGCTCGAGGTGCTGGACCGGATGGAGGAGCGCAAGGCTGCCGCCGTGCTGGCCGCCATGCTGCCCGAGCGCGCCAGGCTGGCGACGCAGATGCTCGCGCAGAAGCGGCTTCATGCCGACGTGGTCGAGCCGCGGCCGGACGTGGCCGTGCCGGTGGCCGTCGCCGCCGGTCAGCACGGCTGAAGGAGCCAGCAGGACGATGCCCGCCGATCATTCGATGAAGTCCCCGCTCGCCGGAGGCTGCTGCATCGCCAGGCCGGTCGAGGCCTGGACCCTCAAGCACAAGATCAAGGAAGCGCCGTGTCATGCATGATCCCGCCAGCCTGAAGCGCAGAGTGCAGGAATTCGAGGTCCGGTATCCGGACGCGAAATCGGACGTGATAGCGGAAGTCGTCGTGTCGATCCTGTCCAGCATGAGCGGCGACATGAGCGCTCGCGAGGCCGCGCTGCTGCACGAGATCGGCACCCTCGGCCAGGCGGTGGCCGACGCGAGACTGGAAATCGCCGCGCTCCGGGTCGACGACATCACCATGAGCTACATCCCGTGCGCGACCGACGAGCTGGACGCCATCGTCGCCCATACCGCTGCGGCCACGGAGTCGATCCTGGAAGTCTGCGAGACGCTCGACACCCTGGGCGCCGGGATGGACGGTGCAGCCGCGGCCAGCCTGCAGGACGCCACGGTCAAGATCTACGAGGCGTGCAGCTTCCAGGACATCACCGGCCAGCGCATCACCAAGGTGGTGGCGACGCTGAAGACGATCGAGCGCACCATCGCGCGGATCGTCGACACCTTCGGCATCGCGCCGGCACCACCGGCAGAGCCGGGGGAGCGCGTGCAGAAGGAGGGCCTGCTCAACGGGCCACAGCTGCCGGCCGCAGCGATGGACCAGTCGGACATCGACAAGCTGCTGGCAAGCTTCGACTGATGCGCTTCTCCCGCGTCCTGGCGATCGTTGCCGTCCTGACGTTCGTGTCGTCCGCTCGTGCCGCGGACAAGGCTGGCGTCTCGGTCCGGCTCGGCCTGCACGACCGCTTCGACCGGATCGTGGTGTCGGTTCCGGCGGACGTCCGTTGTTCGACGTCGCGCCAGGACGACGAGGAGGTGGTGCAGTTCGGCCGGACCGTGCAGGTCAACGTCCCGACGATCGGCTCCAGGCCGGGCATCCTGTCGCTTCAACCGTCTGGGAACGGCCTGGCGATCCGGCTCAAGCCGGGCAGCGTCGTCCACACCATGCGGCTTGCGGGCCACCTGGTGCTCGACGTATTCGCGCCGGCACAGGAGCAGGGTCCGTCCCGGCTCCCGGCCGAGGCCGCAGCGGTTGGCGTCGCCAAGGCTCCCGATGGAGCCGTGCTGCCGGGCCTTCCGTCACCCATGGTTGCGGTGGTCGACCGCCCGCCCGTCCGGGCAGCCGGCGCGATCGGCGGCAGCGACGGCGCAGGTCCGCAGCTGTCGGCAACGCAGGCCGTTCCCGCGCCGCTGCCGCGGCAGACGGTCCCGGAGCAGCCAACCGGACGAGCGGATGACGGCCCGGTGTCGATCGCCGCCGCGGTCGTGCCGGCATCGGATGGCCAGGACGGCGGGTTGATGCTGCCGCTCGACCGCAAGGTGGGCGTCGCCGCCTTCCGGCGCGGCAACCGGGTTCTCCTCGTGTTCGACAGCAGCAGGCCGGTCGATCTGGCTCCGGTGGCGGGCGACCCGGTGTTCGGGCACGCGACGTTCTCCCTGCTCGACAGCGGGGCGATGCTGACCGTGCCGGTTCCGGCCGCGCAACAGGTCACGCTCGCCCGCAAGCCGGAAGGCTGGCTCGTCACGCTGGGTGCCGCGCGTCACGCAGACGCCGAGATCGCGCCGGTGGCGTCTGGCAACGGTGTCGAGCTTTCGGTGCTGGAGGCCGGACACGTCATGGTGGTGTCCGATCCGGATCGCGGGACGGACCTGCTGGTCGGCACCACGAGGCGGGACGGACAAGCCATGGCCATGGCCCGCCACGGAGGCGGCTACGTGCTGGGACCGACCCTGCTCGGGGTGACGGTGGAGCGCTTGTCGGATCAGCTCGATCTGCGTCCGGATGCAGCCGGTTTCCTGCTGACCGATCCGAACGGCAGTGGCCTGCTCGGGCACGGATCGGGCGAGGGGGCTGCCGGCTTCTCGCGCAGCCTCGACCTCGCGAACGCTGCGGTGCCCGAACTGCAGCGCCGCTACAAGGCTGCGCTGGCCGATGCGGCCGCCGCGTCGGTCGCTACGAGGCATGCGCCTCGCCTTGATGCTGCGGAGGCGGCGCTCGGCCTCGGTCTGGGCCGTGAGGCCGGCGTGCTGGCGCGCGTCGCGAGCCAGGACTCGCCCGGCCGGGCGGACCAGGCCCGCGCGCTGTTTCTCGCCGGTGCTGCGGCGGTCCTGACCGGGGATCCAGCCGCCAAGAACCTTCTTGCCGATGCGCGGATCGAGAACTCCGACGAGGTCGGGCTGTGGCGTGCGCTGGACCTGGCCCGCCGCGAGCCCGGCAGTTCGGAGGCGGCCAGGATCATCGCCGAGCGCCTGGGTCTGCTGTGCTCCTATCCGCAGCCGCTGCGCCGGCAGGTCCTGGGGGACGCGGCGCTGGCCGTGGTTTTCGGAGGCAGCCCGGCGGCGAGAACGCTGGTCTCGGGGCTGAAGGGGGATGCCAAGGTCGCGCTGGCCCAGGCGATCCAGGTTGGGGAGCAGCTGACGAACGCCAAGTCCGATCAGCCGGCCGCGGCCGGACGGGTGCAGCTGCAGGCAGGCCTTGATCGTCTCGACGCGCTGGCGGCTGATCCCGATCCGGCAGTGACCGTGCGAGCGGTGCAGGAGGCGGTGAGAATCCGCCTCGACCGGCACCTGCTGACCCCGAAGGAGGCGGCGGACCGGCTCGAGGTGGAAACCCTGGATGCGCGCATGGCGGGACGGGAGCTTGCGCTCCGGCTCCAGGTGGCGAAACTCCGCGCGCAGCAGTCCGACTGGGCGGCAGCCTTGTCGAACATGCGCGACCTCATCCAGGCGTTCCCGGACGACTCCGACCAGCTTCGCGGCCTCGCCGGCACCATGCTGGAGCAGATGGCGGCGCCGACATCCGGCAGTCCGCCGGCGAAGCCGGTCGACACGATGACGCAACTGGCGCTGCTGGAAGGCAACCAGGATCTCGTCCCGGGCGGCGCGGCAGGCGCCAGGATCGCCATCGACCTCGCGACGCGACTGGCCAGGCTGGACCTGCCCGACCGTGCGGCAGGCTTCCTGGGCAAGGCGATCTCCCAGGCCACTGCCGCCGACGACCGGGCACGCCTCCAGCTCGAGCTGGCACAACTCAAACTCGACCAGAACGACGCGTCCGCCGCACAATCCGCTCTCGACGCCACCGAGACGGCCGCTCTTCCGCCGGACCTCGCGACGTCTCGCGCTTTGTTGCGCGCGAAAGTGCTTGCCGCGAAGGGTAACGCCGATGGCGCGCTGCGGGTTCTGGCTCCGCTGCACGGCGCGGGTGCGGATGATCTGCGCATCAAGGAGCTGGCGGCGAAACGTGACTGGATCGGCGAAGCCGACGCGCTGTCCCAGGTGGTTGCCGCGACGCTGCCCGCTTCAGGTCCGCTTGACGGCGCGGGCGAGGACCTCGTGCTTCGCCTGGCCGGCGCGGTCGCTCATGGCGGTCAGCAGGACGCCCTGCGGCGGCTGGCAACGCTGTGGTCGCCGCGATTTCCCGACCCTGCGCGACGCGACATGCTTCGTCTGCTGACAGCATCCCAGGTGACCGCGGTCGGGGATCTGACGCGCTCCGCCGAGGACCTCGCGGCGACACGCCAGGCCCTATCCGTCCTGCAGCCTGCGCACCCCAGGAACGGCAGCTAGACGAAGGGAGTTTTTTGCCCCGCCGGGACATATTGGGCTTGCGTCGCGGGGCAGCAGGACCTATCTCCCGCGACCTTGGCCCAAGGGGGCGATCCCGCCCAACAGGCTGTCTACTGGTTTTGGGGTACGTGATGAACGCACTTGCTCAACTGGGGATGGTCTCGGATTCTCCGAGCAATATCCAGATGTTCCCTGTTTCTTCCGTCGTTGCTGCGGAAGAGGCCAAGGACTACTTCGTCGAGAAGGACGGCATGAGGTTTGCCGGGACGCACCTTCTGGTTGACCTGTGGGATGCCAGCAATCTGGGTGATCCCGAGATGATCGACCGCGCGCTGTGCGACGCGGCCGTCGCGGCGGGTGCGACGATCCTGCACAGCCATTTCCATCACTTCTCGCCGAACGGCGGCGTTTCGGGCGTGGTCGTCCTGGCGGAAAGCCACATCTCGATCCACACTTGGCCGGAACGGAACTTCGCTGCGGTCGACATCTTCATGTGCGGCTCGTGCGATCCGCATCTGGCGATCCCGGTGATGCAGCGCACGTTCCAGGCGGCGCGCGTCGAGCTGGACGAGCAGAGACGCGGTCGGCTCGGCTGATCGGATCCCGCTTCGAGAACAGGAAGGCCGGGTTGCTCCCGGCCTTTTTCTTGAGTGCCGCGCGGCCGGTTCATGTCCCACAGCATGCAGAACGATGGACCATCGGCAATGACCGAGACGTGGATCAACGAGACCTTGTATCCCGCCTGGGGACAGCGCTTCCGGATCAAGCGGGAGCTGGCACGGGTGCGCAGCGAGTTCCAGGAGATCCTGGTGTTCGACAGCGAAACGCATGGCCGCGTGCTGTTGCTGGACGGAGTCATCCAGATCACCGAGCGCGACGAGTTCGCCTACCAGGAGATGCTGGCGCATGTTCCGCTGCTGATCCATCCCGAACCGCAGCGTGTCCTCATCATCGGCGGCGGAGACGGCGGCGTGCTGCGCCGCGTGCTCCAGCACGCCAACGTCGCGCAGGTGATGATGGTGGAGATCGACGGGGAGGTGATCCGGCTGTCTCAGGAGTTCCTTCCGAACATCGCAGGACAGGCCTGGAGGGATCCCAGGGCAAACATCGTTGTCGGTGACGGCATCGCCTTCGTGCGCGAGGCGCCGACTGCAAGCTTCGACGTCATCATCGTCGACAGCACCGATCCGGTCGGCGTGGGCGAGGTGCTGTTCACCGACGCCTTCTACCAGAGCTGCGCCCGCGTCTTGACGTCCGACGGGCTGATCGTGAACCAGTGCGGCGTCCCGTTCATGCAGGCCGACGAGCTGCACCGGACCAGCGAAAGGCGGGCCAGGTTCTTTCCGCAGGTGTCCGCATACATCGTTGCGGTTCCCACCTATGTGGGTGGCTTCATGACGCTGGGCATCGCCGGCAACGGTGCCGCGCTGGCGAGCCGACCCGACGTCGCGACGACAACGTCCCGCGCCGCTCGCGCCGGCATCCTTGGCGGCACGCGCTACTGGACGCCGGACATCCAGAAGGGTGCCTTCGACCTGCCGCCCTACATCGCCGAACACCTGCCGCCGCGGTAGCTCCGCGGCGGCCGATCCGCCATCGCCGGGCCTTTACAACCGTCCGCGCTCGTCGCGTTCCGCCGCCCGCTGCGCGTGCTCGCCGTGCTGGTTGGTGAGGTCCGGAGCCGGCGACTGGTCGAGCGGCTGGACCTTCTCGACGTCCGGGCCGGACTGGACGCTGGTCTTGCTGCCCGGCTCCACGTTCTTGGCGCCAGCACGGGTGCCGCCGAGAATGTCGGTTCCCGTGGGCTGGTCCGGGTGTGCTCTGGGCTGGTCCTGCGGCATCGCGGCTCTCCTTGCGGAGCCAACGCCAGCCCGACAGGAAGGTTCGTCCCGCTGCCAGCCGGCTGCAGCGCGCGGCGGCCGGTGCCGTCATGCCTGGCCTGGCTGCGGCTCGTGCTGCGGCTCGACGAGGACGCCGCGACGCGTCGCCTGGTCCGGAACCGCCTTGCGCCGCCGTCGCCGCCTTTGCCGGCGCAGCAGCACCCGGCCGCGCAGCCTGGATCGGCAAGGATCCGACGCATGGCATGGCTTCGCGCCGACGGCCTGGCCGTGCCGGCTTCCCGTGCAACCGGTTCCGCGGCCAGGAGGGGGGCAGCGGCGAGGAGATCCGGCGATCCTGCCGGTCCTGTCCAGGATGGACCGACGGGCGACGCGCTCGCGGACGCCCGATCCCGGCCCGCCCGCGCCGTGCGCTCCGTGCTCCTGGACGCGCGCCTCAGGACTGGACCAGGGTCCAGCTGCCGTTGACCTTCTTGAACTGAAGCTGGGCCGTGTTGGTGCCCTTCTTTGTCACCGCGGTGACGGCGCAGCTGTAGACGCCGTTATCCCTGGCCGTGCAGTCGGCATTGGTCACGCTGAAGTCGTTGACGTCGTACGGCCCGCTGAACAGCCCGAGCGTGTTGGCGGAGGTTTGCCGGTTGGCGGCCTGCATCCGGGCCTGGATGACCTGCTGGATGTCGGCCTTGGTCGGCGCGCCGGCGTTGCCGCAGGCGGCGGCGAGCAGCGGCAGCGCCAGGATCAGCCGGCCTGGCGCGAGGAGGAACGGTCTGCGGACGGATGCGGGCAACGGGGAACCTCCGGATGGAACGGGACCACGAGCCCGCACCGGATCGCAACGCGGAACGATCGGTCCGGTTCGCCACCGGTCACGGTCGCCAGGCCGCCTCGACCGCCCGCATCAGCGCCTGCTCGTCATAGGGCTTGCGCAGCAGCACGGCGCGACCGGGCGGACCGCCGGCCTCGTCGCCGACGTGGTCCTCGCCGGTCGCGAACACCACGCCGATCCCGGGCTGGCGTCGCACCGCGAGCCGGGCCAGCGCCATCCCGCCCAGGCCCGGCAGGCCGAGATCGGTCACCAGCACGTCGAAGCGGTGCCGTTCCAGCAGCTCCAGCGCCGCTTCCGCGCTGCCCGCCTGCGCGACCATGTGCGCCCGGCCCGCAAGCAGCTCGGCGGTGCTGTCGCGGATCAGCGTGTCGTCCTCGACCAGCAGGAGCTGCAGCGGGTGCTGCGGGAGGCGGGCGTCGCCGTCGGCGGGGGAGGGACCGGCGGACCGGTGGCCGGTGGACCGGTGGCCGCCGCCGCCGCGCGTGGCCAGCACCTGGCGCAGCTTGCGCGCCAGCGCCTCCGCCGTGTACGGCTTGGACAGCAGCTCGACGCCCGGATCGAGCCGTCCGCCCTGCATGATCGCGTTCTCGGTGTAGCCGGAGGTGAACAGCACCGCGAGGCCGGGGATCCGCGCCCGGGCGAGGCGCGCCAGCTCCGGGCCGCGCATCGGCCCCGGCATCACCACGTCGGTGAACAGCAGGTCGATCCGCACCCCGCTGTCCAGCATGGCCAGCGCGCCCGCGGCGTCCCGTGCCCTGAGCACGCGGTAGCCGAGCTCGACCAGCATCGCCACCACCGTGTCGCGCACCCCCTCATCGTCCTCGGCGACCAGGATCGTTTCCATGCCGCCCTGCACCGGTCCCGGCTCGACAACGGGCGCCACCTCCTCGACCTCGACCGTGCGCGGCAGGAACAGCCGCACCGTGGTGCCGCGGCCGGGCGCACTGGCGATCCTGACGTGGCCGCCGGACTGCCTGACGAAGCCGTACACCATCGACAGCCCGAGGCCGGTTCCCTTGCCTTCCGGCTTGGTCGAGAAGAACGGCTCGAAGGCCTGCTCCATGATCTCCGGCGTCATGCCGGCGCCGGTGTCGGTCACCGCGACGGTGACGTACTGGCGGGGAACGACCTCGCCCGGTCCGTCCGCGTGCTCGTCGTCCAGGGCGGCGTCCAGGGTGACGTTGCCGGCCTCGATGAGCAGCCGCCCCTGCTCCTCCATGGCGTCGCGGGCGTTGATGGCCAGGTTGAGCAGCGCGTTCTCCAGCTGCGCCGGGTCGACCAGCGTGTCCCACAGGTCGCCCGCGACCGCGGTCTCGATCTCGATCGCCTCGCCCAGCGAGCGGCGCAGCATGTCGTCGAGCCCGGCGATCAGCCGGCCGACCTGCACCACCCGGGGCTCGAGCGGCTGCCTCCGGCTGAAGGCGAGCAGCTGCGCCGACAGCCTGGCGCCGCGCGCGACCCCGTCCAGGGCGTTGGCGACCCGCCGCTCGGCGCGCGCGTTGCCGGCCACGTCGCGGCCCAGCAGCTGCAGGTTGCCGCCGACCACCTGCAGCAGGTTGTTGAAGTCGTGCGCGATGCCGCC
>CAXTOD010000007.1:0-24117 GCA_964245705.1 uncultured Acetobacteraceae bacterium | reverse complement strand
CTTCAGGAGATCGGTCGAGGACCGGATCACGGTGAGCAGGTTGTTGAAATCATGGGCGAGGCCGCCGGTGAGCTGGCCGATGGCTTCGAGCTTCTGCGATTGCCGCAACTGTTCCTCGGCGACCAGGCGGTCGCGCATCTCGGCTTCGAGCTGCCGCGTGCGCTCGGCGACGCGCTGTCTGCGGTGCTGGAAGACCCGGCCCTGGCCGGGCGCCTGGCCGAGGCCGGCCGATCCCGCTACGAGGCCGAGTTCGCGGCCGGCCCGGTGCTCGCGCGCTGGCAGGCGTTCCTCCGGACGGTGGAGAAGAGCTGATGTGCGGCATCGCCGGGTTCGCCCTTGCCCCCGCGCCGCCTGGCGGCGTCGGAGGGCAGGCCGGCAGCTTCGACAGCGCGAGCCTCACCGCGCTGGTGCGCGCGCTGGCGCATCGCGGCCCGGACGGCGCCGGCCACAGCATGGTCGGCCGGGTGGCGCTGGTGCACACCAGGCTGGCGATCATCGACCTCGGCGGCGGCGACCAGCCGTTGTTCGCCGGCCCGGCGGTGCTGATCGCCAACGGCGAGATCTACAACGACCTGCAGCTGCGGGCGGCGATGCCGGAGGTGCGGTTCGCGACCGGCAGCGACTGCGAGCCGCCGCTGCACCTGTGGCTGCGCGACGGGCCGCGCTTCGTCGAGCGCCTGCGCGGGATGTACGCGATCGCGATCCACGAGCGCGGCACCCACAACCTCCTGCTGTCGCGCGACCCGTTCGGGATCAAGCCGCTCTACGTGGCGGAGCTGGACGCAGGCATCGCCTTCGCGTCCGAGCCGCAGGCGCTGCTGGCATCCGGGCTGGTCAAGCGGGGTTTGCGGACCGAGGCGCGCGACGAGCTGCTGCAGCTGCAGTTCACCACCGGGCGCGAGACCATCTTTCCCGGCATCAGCCGCCTGCTGCCGGGCGAGACGCTGCGGGTCGCGAACGGGCGGGTGATCGACCGCAGCCGAATCTCGGCGCTGCCCGACGGCCCGACCGAGCGGATCGGCGAGGCCGACGCGCTGGCCCGGCTGGACCGCGCCCTGGAGGACAGCGTCCTGCTGCACCAGCGGGCCGACGTCCCGTACGGCATGTTCCTGTCCGGCGGCATCGACAGCGCCGCCGTGCTGCGGATGATGGCCAGGCTCGGCCGTGGACGGGTTCAGGCGTTCACCGCCGCCTTCGACGTGCCGGAGGCGGCGGACGAGAGCGCCCAGGCGGCGCGGCTGGCCGCGGCGGCCGGGGCCCGTCACGAGGTGCTGCGGATCGACGAGGCGAGCGTGTGGCGGCACCTGCCGGAGATCGTCGCGTCCATGGACGACCCGGTGGCCGACTACGCCATCATCCCGACTTGGCTGCTGGCCAGGCGTGCGCGCCGCGACGTGAAGGTGATCCTGAGCGGCGAGGGCGGCGACGAGCTGTTCGCAGGCTACGGGCGCTACCGCAGCGCCATGCGTCCCTGGTGGATGGGCGGCCGGCCGATGCGAAGGCGGGGCACCTTCGACGGTCTCGGCGTGTTGCGCACCGGCGGGGGAGCGCGGGCGCGGGACTGGCGGCGGGGGATCGCGGCGACCGAGCTCGGGCGTGCGCATGGCCGGTCCTGGCTGGCCGAGGCGCAGGCTTCCGACGTCGCCGAGTGGCTGCCGCACGACCTGCTGCTGAAGCTGGACCGGTGCCTGATGGCGCACGGCATCGAGGGCCGCACGCCGCTGCTGGACCCGGCGGTGGCGGCGGCGTCGTTCCGGCTGCCGGACGGGCTCAAGGTGCGTGGCCGATGCGGCAAGTGGCTGCTCCGGCGCTGGCTCCAGACGCAGATGCCCGAGGCGCAACCGTTCGCGCCGAAGCAGGGCTTCACCGTGCCAGTTGGTGCCTGGATCGCTGCCCAGGGCGACCGGCTGGCGCCGCTGGTGGCGGCGCAGGCGGGGGTGGCCGAGGTTTCGTCGCCGGACCGGGTGTCCGCCCTGTTCCGCAACGCCGGCGGCCGGCGCGAGCAGCATGCGGCCTGGACGCTGCTGTTCTACGCGCTCTGGCACCGGGCCCATGTCGAGGCGCGGCTGCCGGCCGGCGACGTGTTCGAAACCCTGGCGTCCTGATGCCGGGAGGTCGCCCGAGCGGTCCGTTCCGGCCCGTCCGCCGGCGGCGCAAGGGCCTGGCGATGCGCCGGTCCCTCGCCTAGGGTGCGCCTGGTATGGATTCGCTTCCGGAACGCTTGCCGTTTTCCCCGCACCGGCCGGCCTGCCGGGATGCGGCTGTCTTCGCCGGATCCGGGCGACCCGTCGATCCGGATACGGGCGCATCGGGGCTTGCGGCGTCGTCCTTCGGGATGATGACCAGGATCGGCCTGATCTCCGTCCTGATGCTCGCGCTGTCCGGCTGCGGTTCCGTGCTGACGCAAGGAACGTCGGACGCGGCCGGCGTGGCAGGCGCCGGGGTCGCCAGTGCGGTGACTTCGAACGGCACCGTCACCGCGGCGATCGGGCTCGGCGTGCAGTCGCTGGCCGCGAGCGGGCTCCGGCTGGTCGAGAAGCGGGTGCATCGGCGCGAACAGGACGAGATCGCGGCTGCGGCCGGCCCGCTGCCCGTGGGCGGCGTCGCGCTGTGGCGGGTCTCGCATGCCATCCCGATCGAGGACGACGAGTGCGGCGAGGTGTCGGTCAGCCGCGTCATCGGCGGCGGTGACCTGTCCTGCAAGGAGATCGTGTTCTCGGTCGACCGCAGCCGCGAGGGTCGGGTGCGACGCGCGTTCTACGTCACGACGATCTGCCGCGACGGCACGGCCTGGAGGTGGGCCTCGGCCGAGCCGGCCACCTCGCGCTGGGGGTCGCTGCAGTGATCCGGCCTCTGCCCGGCGGACGCTGCTGCGCCATGCTGCTGCCGCTCGTGCTGGGCGGCTGCGGCTCGGTCGGCGCCGTCGCCGGTGCCGTGGTGGGCGGCTCGACCGGCGCTGCGACCGCCAATCCCATCGTCGGCTACGCCGTCGCGGTGGGCGTGAATGCCGGGGTGGACGACCTGCAGAACTACATCGCGCGAGTCCGGCAGGGTGCCGAACAGGACGCGATCGCCGAGGCGGTGGGCCGGATGCCGCCGGGGCAGGTGCGGCCGTGGAGGATCGTCCACGAGATCCCGATGTTCGACGACGAGCACGGCGAGGTGGAGGTGGTCCGGCTGATCGGGACGCCGCTGACGACGTGCAAGGAAGTCCTGTTCACCGTCGACGAGAGCAAGGGCCTCCGTCTGCGCCGCCGCCTTTATGCGACCGATGCCTGCCTCGACAGCATGGGCTGGAAGTGGGCCGAGGCTGAGCCCGCGACGGAGCGCTGGGGATACTTCCAGCGCATCAGCCATTGAAACGCGGCGCCATGCCGTCGCCGGGCCCGCTGCCGGTCGCCGCCTCGGCAGCGCGGGCCTACGCGCTGCTTTGGCAGCACCGTGGCCTGCACGCCAGGGCGATCTGGCCGCCCGTGCTGTTCCTGGTGACCGCGGAGTTTCTTTACCACCGGGTGGTCGGCAACGCCCACGGGCTCGCAGGGACCTGGCAGGCGATGCGTGTGGCCCCGTGGTTCATGCCGGCGGCCGCGGCGGCGGCCTGGCTGGCCGGCCTGAAGTTCCTCCTGTCGTTCAGCATCTCGTGGCGACGCCGCCTGGTGCTCGGCGAGCGGTTCGACCCGTTCTTCTTCAAGGCGCAGTTCTGGCGCTACCTCGGCTTCCTGCTGCTGACCTATACCTGGATCGTGCCGTTGGCGCTGCTGGCGTTCCTCCTGACGGGGCTGGCCGCGGCGTCGGCTGCGTCCCCACGGGAGCGGGCCGTGGTCGCGCTGCTGGTTGCCAGCTTTCCAGCCTTGTTCGCATCGTGGGCGATTGCCCGGCAGGTGCCGTTCTTCACCATGCTGGCGCTCGACCCGCCGCGACCGGGCTGGCGCGACGCGGTACGGGCGATGCGGCGCCAGGCGTGGCGCTACCTCCTGGCGTTCGTGCTGGCGATGCTGCCGATCGCGGTGCTCGACTTGGTGCTCGACGCGGGGCTGACGCGCATCGGCGCGGACCGGCACTCGGTGCCGGTGGCGCTGGGTGAAGCCGCGTTCCGGCAGGCGATGCTGTTCGTGCACTTCTCGCCCGGTGCCAGCCTCGGGGCGATCACGACGGCGATCGTGCTGCCCGGGCGTTCGGACCTGGGCTCCGGTCAGCTCGTCCTGGCGGCGGAGCGGGACGCCACGAACTCGTAGAGCGCGCGTTCGGCGGCGTTGCCGGCAGCGATGTCAGGCAGCGCCGCGTCGAACTCGGCCCTCGACCGGTCGGTTCCGTCGAGGTGGCCGGCGTGGAGACGCTCCAGGCGGATGCCGGACGGGTCGATGCTGAGCATGTGTCCCACCTGCGCCACGAACCTGTCGATCTGGTCCACCGGGAGGAACAGGCAGCGCTCGTCGTCCAGAAGGCGCTTCGCGGTCGCGACCAGCTCCGCGTCCCGGTGCACCGCGTAGTCCGACTGGTAGTCGAAGCCCAGCATGAGCAGCTGCTGGCGCACCTCCATCTGCCCGTCATGGGTGTGCAGGAACGCGTCCAGGGGGGCCCGCCGCATCGCCTGCATGACCGGCGTGAAGCTCGCCGGGTCCTCGGTGTCGCGCCGGCTGTGCAGGAAGGCGGAGCGGAACCGGGCGGTCGGTTCGCGCACCAGTCCCACCACCCGGTCGCCGGGCGCCGCGTGGGCGAGCAGAAGCGGCAGCGGCACGTGGCCGCCGACCAGGTCGTACTCGCCCCGCCTCGGCGGGTTGCTGCGGAAGGTTTCGAACGAGTCGTAGTAGATGCTCGACCGCACCTGCTGGCTCAGCGCGACCCAGACCGCGGTGCCGGCAGCCTTGGGGATGTGGGAAAAGAACACGGTGCCGGCGATCCGCTTCAGGCGGTCGGAATGGACGTGCTCGTAGAGCGTGCAGGCATGCCGGTGGTCGATGTGCGGCTGCTTGCGGATCGGGAACGACGACGGCTTGCGGAAGCAGACCAGCACCTCGTTGGCGAACACGAACCGCCACCGGCGCATGACCGTCCGCAGCGTCGGCTTCGGGATCCCGCCCAGCCTTCCCTTGTGCAGCACCAGCACGCTGGCCCGTCCGATCCGGATCTCGTGGTCGTAGAACCGGGCCGTGCAGGCGCAAGCCGGCCAGTCGCCGCGCGGCAGCAGCAGCCGGTCGTGGCGGCGGAGGACCGGTTCGATCGCGGCCCAGGCGGCCTGCCACAAAGGATCGCGCATGACCGCCACCGGAGCAAGAACGGGGCCGGACCGGCGCGTCCGGGCCTCCGGAGGGCGACGCGGGGCATATGGCGAACCGTGCGGCCTGGACTACAAGCAGGAACGCGGCGGCGAGATCGGGAGCGGCGGGACGGCATGTTCGGGTTTTTCAGGGCGCTGATGCCGAAGGATGAGCGCTTCGTCGCCCGCCTGGCGGCGCATTCCCGGCACGTGGTGGACGGGGCGATCGCGTTCCGCGGGCTGCTGTCCGGGGCCGACGGCGAGTCGACCTACCAGGCGCTGTGCCGGCACGAGGAGGCGGCGGACGAGGTGACGCGGCAGACCGTGCAGGCGATCCACCGTTCCTTCATCACGCCGTTCGACCGCTCGCAGATCCTCGACCTGACCACGGCGCTGGACGACACCATCGACCTGATGAAGGAGGCCGGGCGCCGGATCCGCCTGTACGGCATCACCTACACCCCCGAGATGCTCGGCATGGCCGACTGCGCGGTGCAGGCCACCACGGAGATCCGCGACGCGATGCCGCTGCTCGGCACCATCGGCCGCAGCGCAGGCGGGCTGCAGGCGATGCAGGAGAAGGTGCGCGAGGCGGAGGGCCGCGCGGACGAGCTGCTCAACGCCGGCCTGCGCGCCCTGTTCGCCAGCGACGCGTCCGCCGGCACCAAGCTGACGGTGGAGAAGGTGTACGACCTGATCGAGAGCGTGGTCGACCGCTGCGAGGACGTAGCCGACGTGATCGAGGGCATCGTGGTCGAGCAGGTCTGAGCCGGTGGCGCACGGGATCCTGCTCGGCCTGCCGGCGCTGTCGGCCCTGGTCGCGGTGGCGCTACTGTTCGACTTCCTCAACGGCATGCACGACTCCGCCAACTCGATCGCCACGGTGGTGTCGACCCGGGTGATGCGGCCGCTGACCGCAGTGGGGGCGGCGGCGTTCTTCAACTTCATCGCCTTCCTGGTGTTCGGCCTCCATGTCGCGCACACCGTCGGCGCCGGGCTGATCTCGCCGGGGCTGATCGATGCGGAGGTGGTGTTCGGGGCGCTGATCGGCGCGATCAGCTGGAACGTGCTGACCTGGCTGCTCGGCATCCCGTCCTCCAGCAGCCATGCCCTGATCGGCGGCCTGGTGGGCGCCGGGATCGCCAAGGGCGGGGTCGGCGCGGTGCTGTGGCACGGGCTCAGCCCGGTGATCGGGGCGATCGTGCTGTCGCCGGCGATCGGACTGACGCTGGCGATGGCGCTGATGCTGCTGGCCACCTGGAGCTCGGTGCGCTCGACCCCGAACACGGTGGACCGCCGCTACCGGGCGTTCCAGGTGGTCTCGTCCTCGCTGATCAGCCTCGGCCACGGCGGCAACGACGCGCAGAAGACCATGGGCATCATTGCCGTGCTGCTGGCCTCGCAGGGGCATCTGCCGGGGGGCTTCCACGTGCCGCTCTGGGTGGTGCTGTCGTGCCAGGCGGCGATGGCGCTCGGCACCTTCAGCGGCGGCTGGCGCATCGTGCGCACGGTCGGCACGCGGATCACCGACCTCAAGCCGATCCAGGGCTTCTGCGCCGAGACCGGGGGTGCGGCTGCGCTGTTCGGCGCCACTTGGCTCGGCATCCCGGTCTCCACCACCCACACCGTCACGGGTGCCATCGTCGGGGTCGGCGCGGCACGGCGGCCGTCGGCGGTGCGCTGGGGCATCGCGCGCAGCATCGTGGTGGCGTGGGTGGTGACGCTGCCGGCTTCAGCGGTGGTGGGCGCGCTGTTCTACTGGGTCGCTCGCTTCCTGTTCTGACTGGCCCGGACGAGACCTACGGTTTGAACCGGGCGACGAAGTAGTGGCCGGCGACCTCGGTCATGCTTACCGGCGTCCCATAGGTCTTCTCGACGGCAGCCGTGGTTACGCGGAACACGCTGCCGGGGGTGACGATCGCGAATTGCGGTCGACGCTTCAGCCTGCCCTGAGCGGCGTCGGTCAACCAGATGAAGATGGCTGCCTGTCCGTTCACCTGCGTGACGGGATCTGCGGTCACGACGCCGCCGCTGAGGGCGTGGACCATCTGCGTGTCCCAGTAGTCGCCGATGCCGTAGTGAAGCCCGCGATCCTCGAGCCAGTCGGCGAGCAGACGCTGTGGCACAGTACGTATCGCTGGCGGCCGATTGACCGAGCTGGCGAGGCTGCACACGCCACCGAGGCAGTACAGCAGTCCCGCCGCCATGCAGAACATCGCCAGGAGCCGGCGGACGACCACGGAGCAGCGTGCGAGTGCGGGAGCAAGGTTGATGGAGGCGCTGATGCAGGTGAAGACGAACAGCGGTACCACGAACCGGATCGATGCACCTGGAAAGAGGCCGGCTCCAGTGACCGACATGCCGAACGTCCTGCTCATCGCGTCCAGAGCTGCGAGACAGGCGGCGCCGAGAACGAGGAGCTGTGCGACGCCGTCGTCGCGGCGGCGCGGCATGCGCCAGACGATTGCCACGGAGGAGGCTGCGACGAACAAGGCCAGCAGCACGCGGCTTGAAGAGATCAGCCCGTGCGCCGGCAGAGTGTCGATCTGGCCACTCCGTGCGGTGAACAGCACCTCAAGGCCGGCAAGTATCGCAAAGGCGTTCACGGAGAGCGACTTCAAGTCGGGGATGAAGCTCATCGTCACGCTGGGGAGAATGACAAAGGTATGCATTGCCTCCATCGTCCGGACGGCAAGCAGTCCGGCGAGCAGACCGGAAGCAACGCATCCCGTGATCAGCAGGTCGTCGAGGCGCAGATGCTGGTCGAACCAGGCCCTCAGGATGACGAGAAGAGCCACCGGGCCCAGCAGCAGGCCATCGGCCAGGGGATCACTCGATGCAACGGCGAAGACCAGCACCGTGAACGGGACCAGACGCAACCGGTGGAACCTGCGGTTCGACAGCGCTGGCGCTATGGCCAGGATGGCGTACAGGCAGAGCGTGATGGTCGCTACATGGAAGTCACTCCAGAAAAAGAAGTCGTAGTACAGCCCATACGGCATCCCGAGCAGCAGGAGGATGGCGTAGCCGCCGATCAGGCGATGCTGCCGGTTCCCGGTGGCGTGTGCGACGAGAAGCAGGCAGGCATACAGCAGGAGAACGAACATCAGGAAGGGAACGAGGTAGATAAGGGAGGGTCCGGAACCGAACAGGAAGCTTGCAAGAACGAACGGCGGCAGGTCCGTCAGAAGGAAGTTGTCGGTCGCCAACACCCAGTCGTGCAGGAAAGGGTTCCCGGACCGTATCGCGAGCATTTCGTTGTAGGTTTGCACGGAGTCCGAGTTCGGATAAAGGCTCCGTGCGAGGCAGAAGTCGGTAGACAGGCAGATCCCCAGGAAGATCCAGAAGCCAACGTTCGACCGGACAAGCTTCGGCGTGGCAACGAACAGCCAGCGGCATGATCGTCTGCTTGACGCGAGGAGACGTCGCACCGGTTGGAATTGCCTATCCGGTTCTGCTTTCGCGGCCGTCATCGCTTCCGGTCAACCGATCCAGTGGCCATCATGAAGCCCATGTTTCTCGTTTCGATCTCGAGGAAGACCCTCACGTGGGGAATACCAGCAGATGCTGCCGCAGCTTCTA
Organism: uncultured Acetobacteraceae bacterium; assembly: GCA_964245705.1. GTDB lineage: Bacteria > Pseudomonadota > Alphaproteobacteria > Acetobacterales > Acetobacteraceae > Lichenicola. The sequence goes on along the minus strand of CAXTOD010000007.1, from coordinate 15,278 downwards.
TCGCCTCGAGCTGGGAAGCCGCGGGGATCCAGCCGCATCAAGTCCACGCCGATCGTGCACGTCTGCAGCGCCTGCTCCAGCCGCTGCGCCCGCTCGGCTCTCCTGACTGCGGACACCCCTGATCCTCGCCTGCGTTGCATTCCATTCTATTGCGACGCGGTGGTGCCGCAACCGGGCAGCCGGCGTCGTTCACGGTTTTCATGCTCCGCTTCTCCACACCGCTTCGTGTCTGCACCGTGCTGCCACCCGTCGCGTTCGCGACGTCAGACAGGACAGGAGTTCCACGTCATGAAGCTGCACGGCAGGATCGCCATCGTCACCGGCGCCGATTCCGGGATCGGCCAGGCCATCGCCACCCTGTTCGCCACCGAGGGCGCCGACCTCTGCATCGGCTACCATACCGATGCCGACGGAGCGGCCGAAACGAAGCGCCGCGTGGAGGATGCCGGCCGCAGGGCCGTCGTCGTGCAGGGCGACGTCGGCAGCCCTGCCGACGTGCGGGCGCTGTTCGCCGCCGCCGCCGGCCTCGGCGTGGTCGACGTGCTGGTGAACAACGCCGGGAAGGGCATGGGCGGCACCCCGGTGGACGAGCTCGAGGACGACGTGCTCGAGCTGGTGCTGCGGACCAACCTCCTGGGCCCGCTGTTCTGCTGCCGCGAGTTCATCCGGCTGCGCAAGAAGCATGGCGGGCAGGGGCGGATCGTCACCATAAGCTCGGTGGCGCAGCACCTGCCGACGCCCGGCAGCGCCCCCTATGGCATGTCCAAGGCCGGCGTCGGCTCGTTGACACGCAGCCTTGCCGTCGAGCTGGCGCCGCACCGGATCAACGTCAACAACATCGCGCCGGGCCTGATCGCCACCCCGATGACCGCGGACCGGCTGGACGACCCGGAGAAGAAGGAGAAGTCGATGGACCGGATCCCCTGGCGCCGGGAGGGACATGCCGAGGAAATCGCCCGGCTGGCGCTGTTCCTCGCCTCCGACGACGGCGACTACGTGACCGGCCAGACCTGGACCATGGACGGAGGGCTGACGATGAACTGGGGCGGCGCCTAGATCCTGGTCTCCAGGACATTGGTTCCGGCGGTCCGCCGCATCGGCTAGGCTCGCGGCATGCGCTACGACCTGATAATCCGCAACGGCACCTGCGTGCTGCCCTGGGGCGAGACCGCAATCGACATCGGGGTCCGCGACGGCCGGATCGCCACGCTCGCGGTCAAGTCGCACGACGAGGCGGCGGAGGTGCTTGACGCATCCGGTCTGCACGTGCTGCCCGGGCTGATCGACGCGCACGTGCACCTGCGCGATCCGGGCGACGCCGCGGTGGAGAGCATCCCGACCGGCACCAGGGCGGCGATCCTGGGCGGGATCACCACCGTGTTCGACATGCCCAACACCAGCCCGGCGATCACCGACGATGCGACGTTGCGCTGGAAGCAGGATTATGCCTCGGCGCACTCCCATGCCGACTTCGCCTTCTATGTCGGCGCGACCCGCGGCAATACCGGCGCGCTGGCGGAGTACGAGACCAGGAAAGGGGTTTGCGCGGTCAAGCTGTTCGCCGGCAGCTCCACCGGCGACCTGATGATCGAGGACGACCGGGGGATCGAGGCGGTGATGCGCTCCGGTCGTCGCCGGGTCGCCTTCCACAGCGAGGACGAGTATCGGCTGCAGGCGCGCAAGCCCGCGTTCCATGCCGGCATGCCCTACGACACCCACCGCTTCTGGCGTGACGAGGAGTGCGCGTTCCTCGGCACGCGGCGGATCATGGCGCTCGCCCGCAGGACCGGCCGTGCCGCGCACATCCTGCACGTCTCGACTGCGGAGGAGCTGGACTACCTGCGCGACTTCCGTGACGTCGCCACCGTGGAGGTTCTGGTCAACCACCTCACCCAGGTGGCGCCGGAATGCTACGAGCGGCTCGGCGGCCTTGCCGTGATGAACCCGCCGATCCGCGACCGCCGGCACTTCGAGGCGAGCTGGGCCGCCCTGCGCGACGGGAGCGTGGACACCGTTTCCTCCGACCATGCGCCGCACCCGTTGGCCGCGAAGCGCAAGGAGTGGCCCGCCTGTCCCGCCGGGCTGACCGGGGTGCAGACGATCGTGCCGGTGATGCTGGACCACGTGAATGCCGGCCGGCTGTCGCTGTCGCGGCTCGCTGACCTGATGGCGGCAGGACCTGCGCGCGTCTACAACATGACGGGCAAGGGCCGGATCGCGGCCGGCAACGACGCCGACTTCACGCTCGTCGACATGAAGGCGCGCCGCACCATACGCAACGACTGGATCGCCACGCCCTGCGGCTGGACGCCGTTCGACGGCATGACGGTGACCGGCTGGCCGGTGGCGACGGTGCTGCGCGGTGTCGCGGTGATGCGCGACGATGCCGTGATCGGGCCGCCGCGCGGCGCGCTGGCGCGGTTCGCCTGGTGAGGCGCCTCGGCCGGCTGCTGCTGCTGCTGCTGGCGCTGTGCATAGGCCTGTCCGCCGCCGCGGCGCCGGATACCGGTGGCATCGGCTTCACCCAGCGCCTTGGCAACCGGCTGCCGCTCGACCTGCCTCTGCTCCGTTCCGACGGCGGCACGACGACGCTGGGGCGCCTGCTCGACAACAAGCCGACGGTGCTGATCCTCGGCTATTTCGCCTGTCCGATGCTGTGCGGGGTGGTGCGCGACGACGCGCTGCGGGCGCTGTCGGCGAGCGGGATGTCGCCGCTGCGCGACTACGGCCTGCTGTTCCTCAGCATCGATCCAGCCGAGCGGCCGGCCGACGCGGCGGCGGCAAAGGCGTCGGACATGGCGCGCTATCCGCTCCCTGGTGCGGCAGCGGGCTGGCATTATGCCACCGCCGCCGCGGCGACGATCGAGCGGATGGAGCAGGGCGTCGGCTACGGCAGCCGCTACGACCCGCAGCTCAAACAGTTCCTGCATCCGGCCGGGCTGGTGGTGCTGACTCCGGGCGGGATGGTGTCGGGCTACCTGCTCGGCGTCGGCACCCAACCGGGTGCGCTCGGCGAGGCGCTGCGTCAGGCGCGGGCCGGCACGATCGGGCAGCGGGCACCCTCCATCCTCCTGCTCTGCTTCCACTACGACCCGAGCACCGGGCGCTACAGCCTGGCAGTGCTGAAGGTGCTGCGGCTGATGGCCGGCCTCACGCTGGTCCTGCTCGCTGTCCTGCTCCTGACCCTGCGTCGCCGCCGGCCGGCCTGACCAGCTGACCGGGATTTGGCCCACACCTGCGACAAGGATGCCTGGCGCAGTTCAACCACGAGCTGGTCCGCCTCGCCGCCTCGGGCCTGTCGTATGGCGTGCGGCCCTGGCCGGTCGAGCAGGCACTGGCAGAACCCAGGGATCGCCCTCGCCGGTCGCCGGCCGGTTGGCGGGTTCGCGCGGGTCGAGATGCACCGGCTTTCCGAAGTCGGACCTTGCCGAAACGGGCAGCCTGATGTCACGACGCGTTCCGTTCACTGCGGAGGCGCGTCCTGCGATCCTGATCGCGGACGAGCCAATAAACGACGCCGAGCGCGAGAACGGCGCAGGCGACGGATATCAGTTCCGCCGCGTCCACCTGGGCCAAGTCGAGCACGATGAACTTGCGGACCGTCGCCAGCATGCCGATGAGGATGATGGAGCGCGCTCTCACGACACTGCCATGGTTGCTCGCGACGACCAGGGAATGCTTGAACTCCAACCCGATGACCACCGTGAAGAACATCCCGAACACGTTCTGGAACACGGCGGGGTTTGCCGGATCGATGCTGTCGGTCAGGATCAAGTGGCCGATGCCGATGATCAGGTGGAAGGTCGCGAGGAGCACCAGCAGAATGATCGCGAGCGTCAGCACCAGCATGATCATGCGTTCGAACGACTCGTAGAGCGCGTCGATGCTGCGCGGACGCTTCCAGGACACAGACATGGCGGCAGCTCCGAAAGTCGGGCGTACTGTGTAGCGGCCTGTAGCAGGTAACCGACAGGATCATCCGTGTTCAAGGGTGGTGAAGCAGCTGCGGTCGATAGCAGAGTCGTCCCCACGATCCGTTTCAGGTCCTGCGGCACCCGCGGGGCCGGTCCTGCTTCCCGGCTGGCTCGCCCTGGGCGAGACTCTTCCGGGCATGTCGAACCCTGGAGGAACAGGTGGTGCCGCAACGGGAACCGCTGCACTCGACGCCGTTGTCGTGCTTCAGCGCCGGGCGGTCTTCGGATCGGCCGTGGCTGCCCGTTCGCAAGCTGGGCTGAAGCCATCTTGTCCAAGCTCTGGTATGAGCGTCCGGTGCGAAACGAGCTCCCGCAGAGGAGCGACATCGGAGGAGATGGTGATGAAGGGCTATGCCAACCCCGCCCCGCTGGGCCTGACCGGGTTTGCGTTGACGACGTGGCTGCTCAGCATGATCAACGCCGGCTGGTATGCGCCGCCGGCGATCCCGATGGTGCTGGCGATGGCGTTCGCGTTCGGCGGAACCGCGCAGTTCGTCGCCGGCGTGTGCGAGCTGCCGCGCGGCAACACCTTCGGCTTCACCGCCTTCTGCTCGTTCGGCGCGTTCTGGTGGTCGTTCGCGCTGTTTGTCGAGTTCTTCCACGCCACGGTCCCGCCCGGCTTCGTCGGCTGGTACCTGGCGCTGTGGGGCGTGTTCACGCTGTTCATGTGGTTCGCCACGTTCACCGCCAGCCGCGCGGTGGGAACGGTGTTCCTCCTGCTCTGGGTGACGTTCTTCCTGCTGGCGCTTGGCGAGTGGACCGGCTCGGGACTGATCCGCAACGCCGGCGGCTACACCGGCCTGCTGACCGCGTTGGCGGCGCTCTATCTTGCCGCTGCCGAGGTGCTGTCGGAAACCACGGGACGCGAGATCCTGCCGATCGGCCGCCTCGGCCGGGTGCCCGGCGCTTCCCAGGTGGCCGACCTCGGGCTGGCCTCCGCACGCTGACCAGGCTCGGCGCCCGGTCGCAGCACGTGCGGACGGAGTGTCCCGGGCGGTCCATGACGTGGAGGAGGCGACGATGGCTGGGCTGGGCCTGTTGAGCCTCGCCGCGGCGGGCTGGATCGGCGTGCATGTCGGCATCGCCGGCACCCGGGTGCGGCAGGCGATCGCCGGGCGCATCGGCGAGGTCGGGTTCCGCGGCGTGTTCTCGCTGCTTTCGGTCGCGACGATCGCCGTTCTGGTGATGGCCTACAAGCGGGCGCGTGCGGCCGGAAGCACACCGCTCTGGGTCGCGCCGCACTGGCTGGGCTGGGTCCTCGTCGTGCTGATGGCACCGGCCTTCGTGCTGCTGGTCGGCTCGGTCACGGTGCCGAACCCGACCGCCGTCGGCGGCGAGCGGGCGGTCGGGCAGGAGCCGCGCGGGCTTCTGCGCGTCACCCGCCATCCGATGCTGTGGTCGTTCGCGATCTGGTCGGGGATCCACGTCGTCGGCAACGGCGACCTGGTGTCGCTGCTGTTCTTCGGCGCCTTCGGCGTCACCGCGCTGGCCGGCATGCCGTCGATCGACGCCAAGCTGGCGAGGCGCGATCCGCAAGGTTGGGCGCGGCTGCGGACGGTGACCTCGATCCTGCCGTTCGCCGCCATGGCCGCGCGGCGCAACCGGCTGGTGGCGCGCGAGGTCGGCTGGGTCGCACCATTCGCCGGCTTGGCGCTCTGGGTGCTGCTGCTGGCGCTCCACCCCCGGCTGTTCGGGGTGGCACCGCTGCCGGGCTGGGGCTGAAAGGAAACGGCTTCGTGGCCTGCACCGAGGATGGCCGGCCGTGGCGACGCGACTGCCTGTCCCGTGTCGTGATCACGTCCGGGGGTCGCCCGACGTTACGGCGCCGCTCGAGGCCGAGCCCGGTCCTGCGGCGGTCGTCGCGCGAGATGGGCGACCAGGGCGGCGCCCGCCTCGACCAGGGCGGCGGTGACGGCCGCCCCCGTTTCGGCCGAGCAGAGGCTGGCGTCGCCGGTCACCGCGCTGTCACCGACCTCCACCGGAACGCCGATCTCGATCCCGTCCAACCAGGCGGTGCCGAACCCGACCGCGTCCAGGCCGGCGATCCGACGTGGTGCCGCCGGCGCCGATGGGATCAGGTCGGGACGCATCAGCTCCGGGAACAGGTGCATCGCCACGCTGGCGAGCGGGTCGGCGCCGTGTCCGGTGGACCGCCGTGCCCGATCCACCCCCAGCAGCTCCGACAGCAGCGCGGCCGCCACCTTCCAGAGATGCAGGCATGGGATCAGCACTCCGCGCGACAGCAGGATCTCCTGCGTCACGTCGTGGATCGCCTGGGCGTTGCCGCCGTGGCCGTTGATCACGATCAGCCGGACCACGTCGTGGCGCAGCAGCCCGTGCAGCATGTCGCGCAGCACCAGGCGCAGGGTGGTCTGTTCCAGCGCGATGCCGCCGATCCGGCTGCCGAAGAAGTCGCGGCCGCCGAGCGGCAGTACCGGCGCGACCACCGTGTCGTGACCGGCTCCGATAGAAGCACCCGCGATCAGCTCCGAGATCCGCTCGGCGCACAGGTAGTCGCCCATCGGCGCGTGCGGTCCCTGGTCCTCCAGGCTGCCGAGCGGCACGAGCACGGTGGCGCCGGCAGAAAGCCTGTCCTGGGCCTCAGCGCTCGTGAGCGTGCCGAGGCGGATCTTCGCGCTGTCGCCGGTCCGGATGATGTCGGCCATGGGCAAGGCTCCTTCCTGGACTTGTCGCCTGCCGTGACGCTTGACGATGCGGGGCAGGGTCTGGATACCGGCACGGCTTCAGGAACGGGGGTGGCGGATGGGCAGGAGTCGGGTCGTGCTGCCGGCGCTGATGTGCAGCCTGGCCGTCTGCCGCGCAACCGTGCCGGCGATGGCCGCGGTTGCGCCGGGTGGCGGCTGGAGTGCCGCGCAGTGCGGCCGCGAGCCGGCGGCGCCTGCGGTCGATACGACGACGATCGACCGCTACAACGCGAGCGTCGATCGCGTCACCGCCTACGAGCGTGCGGCACGGAGCTACAACGCCTGCGTGTCGAAGGCGGCGACGACGGAGCAGACCGCGATCAGCAACGAGGCCCGGACGCGGATCGACGCGATCCAGGCGGTCAGCAGCGGAGTGCAGAAGCGGATCGCCGCCAACTTCGGCGCGCTGACCGAGGCGCTGCGGGCAGGGACGCCGAAGCTGCAGCCGCCCAGGCGCTAGCGTCCCGAACCAGAAGTCCGTCGGACTTCTGGTTCCGAAGGAACACCCTGCTTCCGGGAAGGATGGTGTCCTGTCGCCTCGGCCGTCATTGCAGGCTGACCGGCCAGCGCGCGAGCCGCGCCCGGTCCTGTTCCGGGGAAAGGTCGTGCGGTCCCTGCGCCACCTGCATCGGCAGGTCCGGGATCTGCTCCGGATGCGCCCAGCAATCCACGCCGGCCAGGCTGCGCGTGCAGTAAGGCTGCGGCGGCACCGGAGGGTCGACCGGCCGGCAATAGCTCTGCCCCTCGTCCAGCCGCACCACCGAGCAGTCGCGTCCGGTGACGGTGGAATAGGCCAGGTCAGGCACGGAGCGGTGGAAGATGGCGATGTCCGGCCCGGGAGCGCAGCCGCCGAGCCAGGGCAGCACGAAGGCGCAGAGCAGCGGGATCAGCAGCAGCGCGGTGTGCCTTTTCATTCCCCAATCATGCGCCCCGAGCGTGAACGGACTCTGAACAAGCGGACCCGACCGGTCGCCGCAGGTCGTGGTTTGCCCGCAGGAGGCGCCGCCGCTATGGTCCGCCGCCAGCATCCGGCCGGGCGGCCGACCTTGCGCGCTTCGGGAGATCGTACTGCACGTGGTCGACGACATCTTCAGCGAGATCGACGAGGATCTTCGCGGCGAGCGCGTGCGCGCCCGGACGCGGCGTCTGGCGGTCGCGGGCCTGGCGGTGCTGGTCGTCGTCGGACTGGCCGTCGGCCTGTGGCAGTATCTGCACTATCGGCAGCAGCAGCGTGCGGCCTCGGTTGCCGGCGCCTATTTCGCGGCGCAGAAGGATGCCGACACGGCGCCGCTGGCCGCGGCCGGCCCCGACGCGCCGCCGACGCCGGAGCAGGTCCGCGCGCTCGGTGAGTTCGCTGCCGTGGCGGCCAAGGCGCCGGCCGGGTTCGCAACCCTGTCGCGGCTGCGCATGGCGGCCCTTGAGTGGAAGAACAACCATCATTCCGCAGCTCTCGGGCTGTGGGACCAGGTCGCACGCGACAGCGGCGCCGACGCCGACCTGCGCGGCCTGGCCATCCTGCTCTGGGTGCAGCACCAGGCCGACGTGGCCGATCCCGGGCTGCTCAAGACCCGCCTGCGCGACATCCTCGTGTCCGCGAGCCCGTGGCACCTGCTGGCGCTGGAAACCGATGCGCTGATCGACTTGCGCATCGGCCACGTCGCCGACGCGAAGCGCAAGCTGACCCGGCTCTCCGAGGACGGCTCGACCTCCGAAAGCGAGCGGGCCCGGGCGAGCGGACTTCTCGATACCCTCGACACCTCGAAGACCGGCGGATGATGCACCAGCGCGACGACCTTCTCCTCCGGCGCGCGGCATCATCGCCCGGGCCGGCATGGCTCGGCCGGCGCGGCGTGCTGCTGGGCGGGCTCGGGGCGCTGGCGCTTCCGCTTGCCGGCTGCGGCATCTTCGAGGACGACAAGAAGCCGGTGCTGGCGGGCCGTCGCGAGGACGTGTTGAGCATCGGCGCCGGGCTGACGGTGGACGAGAGCGACACCACCCCGATCGGGCTGCCCGAGGCGGTGATCGACACTGACTGGCAGCAGCCCGGGCGCGTGCCCAGCCACGAGTCGATCAACGCCCGGGTCGGGGGCACGCGCCGGATCTGGAGCACCCGCCTCGGCACCGGCGCCGGCGACCGCGGCGTGCTGGCTGCGGAGCCGGTGGTGGCGGACGGACGGGTCTACGCCATGGACGCCGACGGCGTGGTCGGCGCCTTCGACCTGTCCGGCGGCGCCCGGATCTGGCGCACCGACACCAGGCCGAAGAAGAGCCGCTCCTCCAACGTCGGCGGCGGACTGACCTTCGCCGACGGCACCGTCTACGTGGTGGACGGGGTGGCGGAGTCGTTGGCGCTCGACGCGGCCACCGGCACGGTGCGGTGGCGCATCAACGTCGGCACGCCCGGCCGGTCGGCGCCGACGGTGGTCGACGGGCGCATGTTCTTCGGCACCATCGACGAGAAGCTGTTCGCCCTCGACGCCGCGACCGGCAAGCAGGTCTGGGCCTACCAGGCGAGCGCGTCGGAGACGATCGTGTTCGGCCAGCCGGCGCCGGCGGTGGTCGGCGGCACGGTGCTGGCGGGCTTCGGCTCCGGCGACATCGCTGCGATCCGCGCCGAGACCGGCGAGCTGCTGTGGAGCGACACGCTCGGCTCCACCGGCGGCCGCAACTCGATCCTGGACTTCTCCTCCGTGCACGGTTTGCCGGTGATCTCGGATGGCACCGCCTACGTGATCAGCGTCGGCCAGGTGCTGACCGCGATCGACCTGCGCTCCGGCCGCCGGCTGTGGGAGCGAACGGTGGCCGGCAAGGATGGGCTGGTGGTGGTGGGCGAATGGCTGTTCCTGCTGAGCCAGGACCAGCAGCTCGCCTGCCTCGACAAGACCAATGGCCACGTGCGCTGGGTGACCACCCTGCCGCGGTTCCGCCGGCCGAAGCCGGGCAAGGGACCGATCGAATGGAGCGGCCCGCTGCTGGCGAACGGCCAGCTCATCTGCGTCAGCGACTTCCCCAAGCAGGGCATGATCACCGTGGACGCCATGACGGGCAGGCTCGGCGACACGTCCAAGGTGTCGAGCCTGGTCGCCATGACGCCGATCGCGGCCAGCGGCCACATGCTGGCGATCAGCGAGGACGGCATGCTGTCCGCCTATGGGTGACGCTGGCTCCTCCGGTGGACTGCGGTGAGGCGCGGCAGCCGTTCCGCACCGCCGGCGTCGGATACCACGCCGTACAGGCTGCTCCCGGTGGTCGTGATCGCTGGGCGGCCGAACGTCGGCAAGTCAACCCTGTTCAACCGGCTGTCCGGGCGTCGCAGCGCCATCGTGTCCGACACCCCTGGCGTGACCCGCGATCGCAAGGACAGCGAGGCCCTGCTGCGCGGCCGGCGCGTGCGCCTGATCGACACCGCAGGGCTTGAGGAGGCGGCTCCCGACAGCCTGTACGGCCGGATGCGCGCTTCCTCTGAGCATGCGGTCGCGGAAGCCGACCTGGTGCTGTTCTGCATCGATGCGCGTGCCGGCATCACGCCCGCGGATTCGCACTTTGCCTCCTGGCTGCGCCGTCAGGGCCGGCCGGTGCTGCTGGTCGCCAACAAGGCGGAAGGCCGCGCTGGCACCGCGGCGGCGCTGGACGCGTACCGCCTCGGGCTCGGCAGCCCGCTGGCGGTGTCGGCCGAGCACGGCGAGGGCCTGGCCGACCTGATGGGCGAGATCGTCGAGCGCCTGCCGCCCGAGCGGGGCGAGCCGGCTGCGGATCCGGACGAGCCGGTCCCCGACGACATCGGCGAGGACGGCGAGATCGTCGTGCCGCCACGCCCACCTGGGCCGCTGCGGCTGGCGATCGTCGGGCGCCCGAACGCCGGCAAGTCGACGCTGCTCAACCGCCTGCTCGGCCAGGAGCGGATGATCACCGGGCCGGAGCCGGGCCTGACCCGCGACGCGGTGTCGGTGCAGTTCGCCGACGCCCACGGCCCGATCGAGCTGGTCGACACCGCCGGCCTGCGGAAGAAGGCGCGGATCGAGGCGGAGCTGGAGAAGATGTCGGTCTCCGCCTCGCTGGAAGCATTGAAGATGGCCGAGATCGTGGTGCTGGCGATCGACGCCACGCTGGGCGTGCACGACCAGGACCTGCAGATCGCGCGGCTGATCGAGCGCGAAGGCCGCGGCTGCGTGCTGGCGCTGAACAAGTGGGACGCGGTCGAGGACAGGATCGTCACCCGGAAGGCGATCTCCGACCGGATCGAGTTCTCGCTGTCGCAGATGCGCGGCATCCCGGTAGTGTCGTTCTCGGCGTTGACCGGAGCAGGGGTGCAGAAGCTGCTGCCGGTGGTGCGGGCGGCGCACGAGGTGTGGAACAAGCGGGTCCCGACCGGTGCGCTCAACCGCTGGTTCGAGGGGGCGCTGGAGCGACACGCGCCGCCGCTGGTCGAGGGGCGGCGGCTGAAGCTGCGCTACATGACCCAAGCCAAGGCGCGTCCGCCCACCTTCATTCTGTTCGGCACCCGTGTCGAGCTGCTGCCGGAGGACTACCAGCGCTACCTGGTCAACGGGCTGCGGGACACCTTCGGCATGCCCGGGACGCCGATCCGGCTGCTGCTGCGCGGGACCAGGAACCCCTTCGCGGACGACTGATGCGTCCGATCCACGTCCTGGATGGATGCTGCCGAACCGGCGCTGCATCCTCAGCGTGCGCCGACCCGGTAGGCTGCTTGATCTACTCCGGGTGGGAGGTTGCCGGCGCGTCGGAGTCGCCATCCTGCACCGTGCCGTCGGATGGCTCCGCCGTGTCCGCATTGCCGGCGCGGGCGGCCTGCTTTTCGCGCAGCTTGGCTTCCTTTTTGGCGGCCTTGGCCCGGTCGCGCTCGGCCTTCTGGAAGTTGTAGTTCACCTTGTAGGCCATGATGTCCCTTTCCCGTCTGCCGACGCTCGTCTGACAGACATACCCCAGCATCCGGTCGCCGTCAGCCCATGGGTCGGCCCGTGGCCCGGACCGCCCTGTCAGAGCCCGACCTGGCGGCCGACCTGCACGTAGCGGTCGGCCGGAAGGTCGAAGCGATCCACCAGGTGGACGGCGTTGCGATACATGACCCCGAACAGGCGCCGGCGCCACCCGGCCAGCCGCGGACGAGCGCGATTGCGGTCGTCCGCGACGTGCCCCACCACCTCGTCGCGCCCGCCGATGAATACCGCCTCCTGCGGCACCACCGGACAGCCCTGGTGCGTCGCATCTCCCAGCGTGGCCTGCAGCCGCGGCATCTCGACGAAGCCGTAACGGGCGACCGCGTGCCACACCCCGCCCTCGTAGCGCTGCAGCGTGATGCGCTCCTTCGCCGGAACGCGGGGCACCTGTTCGAACGCCACGGTGAGCGTCACCACGTTCTCGTGCAGCACGCCGAACTGGTCGACATGCCCCACCATGTTCGGCGGGATCGGCTCGCGCAGCGCGGTCAGGAAGACGGCCGTGCCCGGCACGCGAGGCACGCGGCCTTCCGTGAGCCGCTCCAGGAAGCGTTCGGGCGCCACCGTGCGCTCGGACCCTGACGTCCGCAGCGCCGCCACGCCCTGCCGCCAGGTGCTCATGACGGTGAACATCAGGGCGCCGGCGAGCAGGGGCACGAAACCTCCTTCCGCGATCTTGAGCAGGTTGGCCGAGAAGAAGGCGAGGTCGACGGCGAGGAACACCGCGGCCGGCAGAAGGGCGGCCGCCAGGCTCCAGCGCGCGACGTGGCGCAGATAGGAATAGAGCAGGGCCGTCGTCAGCAGCATGGTGGTCGAGACCGCCATGCCGTAGGCGCCCGCCAGCCGCGCCGAGGAGCCGAACCCGATCGTCAGCGCCAGGGTGCACAGCATCATCACCCAGTTCACCATCGGCACGTAGATCTGGCCGTACTCCCTGTCCGAGGTCTGCCGGATGTTGAGGCCGGGGAACCAGCCGAGCTGGATCGCCTGCCGCGTCATGGAGAACACGCCGGTGATGATCGCCTGGCTGGCGATCACCGTGGCGCAGGTGGCGAGCACCACCACCGGCCAGATAGCGACCGGAAAGATCCCCTGCGGGATGATGCCGTAGAACGGGTTGTCCGGCAGGTGGGCCAGGCCGATCAGGCTTGCCGACTGCCCGGCGTAGCACAGCAGCAGCGCCGGCAGCACGACCAGGTACCAGGACAGCCTCACCGGCAGGCGGCCGATATGCCCCATGTCGGCATACAGCGCCTCCGCCCCGGTCAGCGCCAGGAAAACCCCGCCCAGGACGGCGAGGCTTCTCCAGTGGCCGCCAAGCAGGTAGCGGATGCCGTGGCGCGGGTCGATCGCCCACAGCACCCCGGGATGGCGCAGCGTGGCGATCGCGCCCAGGACGCCGATCACCAGGAACCAGCACAGCATGACCGGCCCGAACAGGGTGCCGATCCGCGCGGTGCCGACCGGCTGCAGCGCGAACAGCCCCAGCAGCACGACCGAGGCCGCCGGCAGCACCCAGTGCGACAGCGCCGGCGTCGCCACCTTGACGCCCTCGATCGCGCTGAGCACCGAGATCGCCGGGGTGAGGATGCCGTCGCCATAGAGCAGGGCGCCGCCGAACAGCCCCAGCGTCAGCAGCAGGGCGGTGGCCCGCGGGCCCCGGTTCGGACGGGCCGCCGCACCCTCCTCGTCCTCCGGCACGGTGCCGGTCACCAGCGCGGTCAAGGCCAGGATGCCGCCCTCGCCGTGGTTGTCGGCGCGCATGACGAACAGGCAGTACTTGATCGCCACCACCAGGATCAGCGCCCAGACGATCAGCGACAGCACGCCTAGTACGGCGTCCGTCGACAGGGTGCTCCCGGCGGTCTCCAGCACCGTCTGCATGGTGTAGAGCGGGCTGGTGCCGAGGTCGCCGTAGACGATCCCGAGCGCTGCCAGCATTCCCACCGGCAGCGGAGGTCGGTCGTGGCCATCATGGGTGGGCATCGGCGTCCTTCATCACGGTCCGCCGCGGATCATCGGGGCAGGGCGGATCGAGGACCAGGGGTAGGAACGCGGGAGCCTGCCATCGGGTCCGCTCCTCCGATCGTGGCGACCCGCCCCGGCCGGCGTCACAGCAGCAGGACCGCCCAGGCGATGAAGAAGAGCGGCGGCAGGAGCAGCGGCGCCACCAGGCCGAGCGCGTGCGTGGCTCTGGTGCCCGGCAGCGGTGGCCTCGCCATGGCTGTCCGATGCCGAGGCTGCCTCAGCTCTTGCCGCAGTGCGACCGTCACCCGCAGGCCCGCCAGCACGCCGAGGTAGATCAGCCCGCTGGTGGCCAGCCCGAGTTCCGGCACGATCCGCAGCAGCTCGCCCTGCCGTGCGGCGAGGAGCGGGTCCCGCGCCGAGGACAGCCCGTTCAGCACGATGGCATAGGCGGTGAACAGGAACGATTGCGACGCCACCAGCCAGGACAGGCGGTTGATGGTCAGGCCGTCCTCGTGCTCCAGCTGGCGGCGGATGGTGTCGCCGTAGCCGAGGCCCGCATCCTCTGGATCGGCGTTCATCGGTTGATCGAGCGCCGCCGGATCGCGCGCGTCAATCCCGCGCGCAGGGCGCGACGAGGGGTTGTCGTTGACAGCCCGTTCACGGGGGTCTAGGCACCGCGGCGATCAGACACGTCGCTCCGCGAAGGCTCGCGCAGCGGCGCCTGCTCGTTTGGGGTGGCCTCATCGTGTTCGACGCTCTGTCAGGCAGGCTCACCGGGGTGTTCGACCGCCTGCGCACGCGCGGCGTGCTGTCGGAGGCCGACGTCGTCGAGGCGATGCGCGAGGTCCGGCTGGCGATGCTGGACGCCGACGTGGCGCTGCCGGTGGTCAAGGAGTTCACCGCCCGGGTGCGCGAGCGCGCGGTGGGGCAGGAGGTGCTGGACAGCATCTCGCCCGGCCAGGCCGTGGCCAAGATCGTCAACGACGTGCTGATCGACCAGCTTGGCGGCGCCGGCGCGGTGCCGCTGAACCTGAACGCCGCCGCCCCGGTGCCGATCCTGATGGTCGGCCTGCAGGGCTCCGGCAAGACCACCACCTCGGGCAAGATCGCGCTGCGGCTGCAGGCGCGCGAGCGCCGCCGCGTGCTGCTGGCGAGCCTCGACACCCAGCGCCCCGCGGCGCAGCTGCAGCTGCAGCTTCTGGCCGGGCAGGCGCGCGTCGGCTCGCTGCCGATCGTGCCTGGCGAGACGCCGGTGCAGATCGCACACCGGGCGATGGAGACCGGGCGCCGCGAGGGCTACGACGTGGTCATCCTGGACACCGCCGGCCGGCTCTCGATCGACGAGGCGCTGATGGAGGAGGTGCGCGAGATACGCGCCGCCACCAGCCCGGCCGAGACGCTGCTGGTGGTCGACGCGATGACCGGCCAGGATGCGGTCAACACCGCCAGGGCGTTCAACGAGGCGGTCGGCGTCACCGGCATCGTCATGACCCGCATGGACGGCGACGCCCGCGGCGGCGCCGCGCTGTCCATGCGGCACATCACCGGCGCTCCGATCAAGCTGACCGGCTCCGGCGAGAAGCTCGACGCGCTGGAGGACTTCCATCCCGAGCGCGTCGCCGGCCGCATCCTCGGCCTCGGCGACCTCGCCGGCCTGGTGGAAAAGGCGTTCG
>CAXTOD010000006.1:0-24911 GCA_964245705.1 uncultured Acetobacteraceae bacterium | reverse complement strand
ATCTACACCACCGTGATCACCGACCAGACCACCGCGCTGACCAACGCCGAAACCCTGCTCGGCATCCAGGAGAACCGGATCCTGGCCAGCGTGTCGCTGATCGACGACCTGGGCGGCGGCTGGGACACTTCGGAGCTGATTGGCAAGGACGCGCTGCAGGTCGACAACCCGTTCCTGCCCTCCTTCATCCAGAAGGACCGGAACTAGCATGAGGGGCGGCGGGATGGTCGTCCTGCGCCCCATCGGCCACGTGGAAGGTGGCAGGATGCTGCCCGAGGACGATGGCTGGGAGGCGATCCGCGCCGCGATCGCGCTCGATGCGGACCGGTTCACGCCGGCGGCGCTGCTCGGGCTGGACGGGTTCAGCCACGTCGAGGTGGTGTTCGTGTTCAACCAGGTCGCCGAAGAGGATGTCAGCGTCGACATCCGCCATCCGCGCGGCCGGACGGACTGGCCGGCGGTCGGGATCTTCGCGCAGCGGGGGCGGAACCGGCCGAACCGGCTCGGCGTCAGCACCTGCCGGTTGGTCTCCGTTCACGGCCTCCGGCTGGAGGTACAGGGGTTGGACGCCGTACACGGGACGCCGGTGCTGGACGTGAAGCCGGTGATGCGCGGCTTCCTGCCGCGCGGCGAGGTTCTCGAGCCCGCCTGGGCGACCGAGATCATGGCCCGCTACTGGACCGGGTGATGGCCAGTCGGGTGATCGCCAGCGCGGCCGGCGGTCCGGCGTCAAAAACCCCGGCATCCTGCGATGCCGGTGCTCAGAAGATCGCCTTGCCCGCCATGAGGCCGAGCACCAGGAAGATCACGAAGATCACGATGGCGATGAAGAACAGGGTCTTGGCAATGCCGGCCGTCGCGGCGGACACGCCGGAGAAGCCGAAAATGCCTGCGATGATCGAGATGACCAGGAACAGGAGTGCGAGCTTGAGCATGGTGTCGTCCTATTTCGTCGGAATGTTCGTTGCATGACGTCAACAGTCACCACAGGGTTCCGCCGGACGCTGCGTCCCGACGCGGGTCAGCGACGCGCCAGCAGCGCGCCCAGGATAAAGCCGACGCCCACGGCCGCCGCGACCGCGACCAGCGGCTGGTCCGCCGTCAGGTCGCGCACCGTGTCGAGCGTCTCGCCGTAATAGCCTTGCGCCTGGCCGGTGAACTGCTTCGCCTTGCCCTTGACCTGCGTCGCGGTGTCGCCGAGCAGGCCGCCCATGCCATCCTGCAGCTTGCCTACGGCGTCTTCCGCTGCGCCTTCGATTCGGTTCGTGTCGACCACGTCATGATGCTCCGGTTCGGTTCGCCGATCGTGATCGACCGGCCTCTTGAAACTCCCAACGCCGCAACCGCCGCCCGGATGCGGCCTGGATGATTTAATGACGGGCGCATGCGGCGACTCCGGCAGGCCCCGCAGCCGGGCCGGCCGGCCACGGAACAGGAACCGGGTGCGGTCGGACGGCGATCGTTCCGCCTGCCGGTGCGGCCGGCGCGACCGGCAGGTGCCGCCAGGGAATCCCTTTGACGAGCTGGCGGTGGAAGCGGCTGGCGGAACAGGTTCAAAGGAAGAGCAGGCTTTGACCCGGTTCTGCCGCGACGGGTTCGGTCGCGGCTTCATGTCCGCGCCGGCCGAGCTCGTGGCGGATGGTGAAGGCGAGGTCGCCGTCGACCCGCTCGGCCGTCAGCAGCCGCTCCAGCTCCTCGGCGGGAAGGTCGCGGAAGCGTCGTCCGCGCAGCCGGCCGTACGGCACCTTCACCAGCAGCGCCGGTTCGGCCGACCAGGCCAGCAGCTGATCCAGCGTCGCCTCCCCCAGCATGTCGCGCAGGTGGAAGGCGGTCACATAGGCGTCGGGGCCGGCCCGATGCGCGGGCAGGCCGACGGCTCGGTCCAGCCCTGGCGGCCGGCGCCAATAGCGCAACCCCTGGTTCGAATGCCCGGGCGCGTCCGGCCACACCCGGAGCGCGCTCTTGTAGGTGCAGATCCAGGGCAGGCCGCCGGTCAGCGCCTGACCGCACCAGCGCTGCTCGAACGCGGCCCGGTGCGCCGCCAAGGCGAGCGGCGCCGGTCCGGGTGCGGCGCGCAGGATGTCGGGCGCCACCGAGAGCCAGCTCGCTGCCTCGGCCACGTCCTCGTCGATGATGTGGTGGATCGCCGAGGTGGCGGGCGAGATCGGCCTGCCCGGGTTGACCAGCACCGCCTGCGGCGCGCCGCGCAGTGTCCATCCGTCCGCTCCCGGCTCGACGTCCTGCCAGCCGACCTCGACCACGCCGCCATCGGTGAAGCTGTTGCCGGTGGTCTCGAGATCGACCACGCGGAGGAAGCCGGATGCGGCCACGCTAGCTCGCCGTCGGCGGCTGCGTCATGTCGCGCAGGCCGAGCGTGCCGAGCGCGGAAGCGAGGTCGCTCGGGATGATGATGGTGGTGCCGCGCTCCTTGTTCATCTCGTACACGAGGTTCATCTGCCTGAGCTTCAACGCGGTCGGGTCGGACGCGTAGATCAGCGCCGCTTCCCGCACCTGCCGTGCCACGCCGACCTCGGCGGAAGCCAGCGTCTCGCGCGCCTGCTTTTCCCGCTCCGCCTGCGCCTGCCTGCTCATCGCGTCCTGCAGCGAGGCTGGGATGCCGATGTCCTTGATCTCGACGGAGGTGACGGCAACACCCCATTCCCGCGTCTTGGCGCCGATCGAACGCTGCAGCTCCTGGTCCGCCACCTGCCGGTCGGACAGCAGCCGGGACAGGTCGCTGGTGCCGATCATCTCCCGCAAGGAGGTTTGCGCCACCCGCTCCACCGCCAGGCGGAAGTCGTCGATCTCCAGCGAGGCCCGCGCCGCGTCGATCACGCGCCAGAACACGATCGCGTCCATGCCGATCGCCACCGTGTCGCGCGTCAGCGCTTCCTCGGCGCGGATCTCGGTGGTGCGGATGCGCATGTCGACTACGGTCTGGATCTGGTCGATGAACGGTATCCGGAAGAACAGGCCAGGTCCGCGGATCGCCAGGAACCGGCCCAGGCGCAGCACCACGGCACGCTGCCATTGCCCCACGATCCGGACCGATGCGCGCAACAGCACCAGGAGAACGAGCAGGACGACGACCAGGACGACAAGGAACGGCGAATACATGGATGGATCCCCTACGGCCTACAGGTCGAAGGGGATGGGGAGAAGATCAAGGGCAGATCGCCGGACTGCCGCCCCGGTGCTGCCTATCCCGCCCGCAGCGCCCGGTATTCCCGGCGCACGATGTCCATCAGCTCCGGCACTGAGGTGGCCGCGGCCTCCTTCTCGTAGGTGACGCCGCCGCGCTGCATCAGCATGATCCGGTCGGCGATCTCCAGCGTCTGCGCGTAGTTGTGCATGATCATGACGATCGACAGGTTGCCCTTCGCCTTGAGGCGCAGGATCAGGTCGATGATCAGGCTGGCCTCGCGCGCCCCCATGGCGGCGAGCGGCTCGTCGAGCAGCAGGATGCTTGCGTCGGAGTTCACCGCCCGCGCCACCGCGATCGCCTGGCGCTGGCCGCCGGACAGCCGCTCCACGGGCAGGTCCACCGACGGGACGTGCACGCCGATCTCCTCCAGCAGCTCAGCGGTGCGCCGGCGCATGGCGCGGTTGTTGAGCAGTCGGATCGGGCCGGAATAGACGATCTCCCGGTTGAGAAACATGTTGTGGTAGATCGACAGGCCGCCCGCCAGCGCCAAGTCCTGGTAGACGCACTCGATGCCGAGCGACCGGGCGTGGTCGACCGAACGCAGCGCCACCTCCTGGCCGTGCACGAACAGCCGGCCTTCGGTCGGCGGCTGGTAGCCGGTCAGGATCTTCATCAGCGTCGACTTGCCGGCGCCGTTGTCGCCCAGCACGCCGAGGATCTCGCCCTCGCGCAGGTGCAGCGATACACCGCGCAGGGCGGTCACGGCGCCGAACTGCTTGACGATGTTCTCCGCCCGGAGCGTCTCGGGACGGTCGGGCTGGGTGGCGCTCACGAAACCGCTCCGCCGCGGCGCAGCCGGGTCACCTGGATGTTGAAGATCATGGCCAGCAGGATCGCCGCCCCCAGGATGACGTTGAAGGTGAAGGCGTTGATGCCGATCAGGGTGAAGCCGTCGTTCAGCACGCCGAGCACGGCAGCGCCGATCAGCCCGCCGATGATGGTGCCGGAGCCGCCGGCGAGCGAGGTGCCGCCGATGACGCCGGCGGCAACGGCCAGGAACATGATCTGGCTGCCGCCCGCCTGCGGGTCGATGGAAGAGATGCGGAAATCCTCCAGCACGCCGGTGAAGCCGGACAGCACGGCGCTCAGCACGAAGTTGCCGATCTTCAGCCGGGTGACGTTGATGCCCGCCTCACTGGCGCCGATCGGGTTGCCGCCAGACGCCACCGTGTGCAGGCCCCAGCGGGTGTTGCGCAGCACGGTGTGCATGATCGCGACCAGCAGCACCGCCCATAGGATCTCGCTGTAGCCCCAGTGGCCGAAGAAGGCTTGCAGCCGGGGACTGCCGGGGGTGTCGACCGGGGTGCCGGCAGACAGCACGAGGGTGATGCCGTTGAGCAGGAACATGGTGCCGAGCGTGGTGACGAAGCTCGGCACGCGCAGCAGCAGCGTCACCGCGCCGTTCACCAGTCCCACCCCGGCGCTCGCCAGGAGGCCGAGCAGCAGGCCCAGGAACGGCGGCAGCCCGGCGACGGACGCAAAGTGCATCACGAACGGCGCGAAGGCGAAGATCATCCCGGCCGACAGGTCGATCTCGCCGCCGATCATCAGCATGATCTCGCCGAACGAGATGATCGCCGCGGGTGCGATGAACTGCGACAGGTTCTCCAGGCTCGCCCGCGACAGCAGGAAGTCGTGGTTGACGCTCTCGAAGTAGATGACGAGCAGGGCCAACACCACCAGGATGCTGGCCTCGCGCCAGCGCAGCACGACGTCGAGCAGGCCCACGCGCGGAGCCTGCGACGGCGTCGCCACGGTTCGCGTGCCGGACATCAGCCTCGGTCCTAGCCCGCGATCGCGCCGCTGCGTGGCACGATCTGCGCCTGCGCCGACTTGCCCTCGTAGCGGGTCGAGGTCGACAGGTACGGGTCGACGTTCTCCTTGGTCACGAACTTCAGGCCGGTGTTGACGTTGGCCGGCCCGACCAAGCCGCCGGACACCAGGAAGGTCGCCATCTCCATCACCGTGTAGAAGCCCTGCAGGTAGGGCTGCTGGTCGATGGTGAAGTCCATCGAGCCCTTCTTGATCAGCTCCAGCGTGCGCGGCAGCAGGTCGAAGCCGCCGCCATGCACGCCCTTCGCCGCCAGGCCGTACTGGTCCATGGTCTCGGCGATACCCTGCGTGGTGCCGCCGTCAACGGCGAACATCCCCTTCACGTGCTGGTGGCCTAGGTAGTACGACTTGACCTTGGAGATCTCCTCGTTGACCGTCGCCCCGGTCGCGACCACGTCGATGGTGATCGACTTGCCGGACTTCTTGATGATGTCGCTGGCGCCATCAAGCCGCGGCTGGATGTTGAGCTGGCCGGGCGTAGCGATGAACAGGGCGACCGGGCCGCTGTCGATCAGGCTGACGATGCGCTGACCCATCAGCACGCCGGCCTGGTAGAG
Source organism: uncultured Acetobacteraceae bacterium (assembly GCA_964245705.1). Taxonomy (GTDB): domain Bacteria; phylum Pseudomonadota; class Alphaproteobacteria; order Acetobacterales; family Acetobacteraceae; genus Lichenicola. The sequence continues at coordinate 19,316 of CAXTOD010000006.1, read as the reverse complement.
GTCCTGGCCGATATAGGCGAGCCGCTTGTTGCCGCTGCCGACCGGGGCGTCGGCGTTGTAGGAAAACACCGGAATGCCGGCGTCGAGCGCGCGCTGCACCGGCTCGTTGAAGGCGTGCGGATCGACGATCGACACCGCGATGGCGCTGGCTCTCGCCGCGACGGCGGAGTTGACCGCGCTCACCATCTGGCCGACGTCGGAAGTGACCGAGCCGGTCCACTGCGTCTGGCTACCGAATAGAGCGGCCGCGTCCGCAATGCCGTATTGCGTCGGGGTGAAGAACGGGTTGGTCGTCACATGGTTGACGAACACGAAACGCCAGTTGAGATGGCTCGGGAACGGACCGCCGGTCGCGGCCTCTGCGGCGCGTGCACCGCCGACCAGCGCCAGGGCACCGCCGAGCAGGCCGCCCTGCAACAGGCCGCGACGGGACTGGGCAGCCAGGCCCACCCTTGTCAGACTGGGTACGGCTCCGCCATCCGGTGACGCATCATCGGCTTCGAACATCATCATCTCCCATGGCTCGGAGGTCGTCAGCTTGCACCCCGTCAGGCGCCGCAGCATCCCCGTTGGGCCGGAAGCAGGCACCCCGACGGGCGCCAAGTCAAGACGAGGAAGGCCATCTGGATCGGTATTTGACCGACAAAAGAAAACGGCCGGACTTGAGGTCCGGCCGCTCCGTCGAGGACGTGGCGTCAGTCCGGCCGACGCCGCCTGGCCTCAGTTGGCGTAGTCGTTCTCGCTCTCGACCACCGGGCGGGGACCGCTGTCCTGGCCCTTGGCCGAGACATCGCGCTCGACCAGCTCGATCACTGCCATGTCCGCCGCGTCGCCGTGGCGCATCCCCGCCTTGAGCACGCGAGTGTAGCCGCCAGCGCGGGCCTTGTAGCGCTCGGCGATGACGCCGAACAGCTTGGCGACGATGACGTCGTCGCGCAACTGCGCGTAGGCCTGCCGGCGCGCGTGCAGGCCGCCGCGCTTGCCGAGCGTAATCAGCTTCTCCGCAACCGGCCGCAGCTCCTTCGCCTTGGGCAGGGTGGTGGTGATCTGCTCGTGCTTGATTAGCGCGACCGCCATGTTCCTGAACATGGCGAGGCGGTGTGTGGAGGTAACGCCGAGCTTCCGGCCGGCAACACCGTGACGCATGGTGATCTGTTCCTGTTAACCGTGTGCGCTCAGAACGGCTCGTCGAGGCGCTTGGCGAGGTCTTCGATGTTCTCGGGCGGCCAAGTCGGCACGTTCATGCCGAGCGCCAGGCCCATGGAGGTCAGGACCTCCTTGATCTCGTTCAGCGACTTGCGGCCGAAGTTCGGCGTGCGCAGCATCTCCTGCTCGGTCTTCTGCACTAGGTCGCCGATGTAGACGATGTTGTCGTTCTTCAGGCAATTCGCCGAGCGCACAGACAGTTCCAGCTCGTCGACCTTGCGCAGCAGGTTGCGGTTGAACGGCAGGTCGTCCTGCGGCTCCTCGACGCGGGCTGGGCGCGGCTCGTCGAAGTTGATGAACAGCTGCAGCTGGTCCTGCAGGATGCGCGCGGCGAGCGCCACCGCGTCCTCCGGCGTCACCGCGCCGTTGGTCTCCACCGTCAACAGCAGCTTGTCGTAATCGGTCACCTGGCCGACGCGGGTCGGCTCGACCTTGTACGAGCAGCGGCGCACCGGCGAGTAGATCGCGTCGATCGGGATCAGGCCGATCGGCGCGTCCTCCGGCCGGTTAGCGGCGGCCGGCACGTAGCCCTTGCCGAGGTTGACGGTGAACTCCATGCCGAGCTTCACGCCGTCGTCGAGCGTGCAGATCACCAGGTCCGGGTTCATCACCTCGATGTCGTGGCCGACCTGGATCTGGCCAGCCTTGACCTCGCCGGGACCGGTCGCGGTCAGCACCATGCGCTTCGGGCCCTCGCCGTGCATGCGAAGGGCGAGCTGCTTGATGTTGAGCACGATGTCGGTGACGTCCTCGCGGACGCCGGCGATAGAGGAGAACTCGTGCAGCACGCCGTCGATCTGGATCGCCGTCACCGCGGCACCCTGCAGCGAGCTCAGCAGGATGCGCCGGATCGCGTTGCCGAGCGTCATGCCGAAGCCACGCTCCAGCGGCTCCGCGACCACGGTCGCAGTGCGCAGCGGCTCGTTGCCGGACTCGATGTCCAGCTTCTCCGGCTTGATCAGGTTCTTCCAGTTGTTCTGGAGCGCCAAGAGCGTGGCCTTTCGTAACGGAGAGCCGCCGCCCGCCTCATCTCCCGACAGGGACGATGACGCTGCGGCGAGCGGAGCAGTCGGGAAACCCGGCAGCGTTCAGGAAGCAGGTCCGGACCGCCACGGTCCGGCGCAGTCTCTTGTCAAACCCGGCGACGCTTGCGCGGGCGGCAGCCGTTATGCGGAACCGGCGTCATGTCGCGGATCGCGGTGATCGAGAAGCCGACCGCCTGCAGCGCGCGCAACGCTGACTCGCGCCCGGAGCCAGGACCGGACACCTCGATCTCGAGCGTCTCCATGCCGTGCTCGCGCGCCTTCTTGCCGGCATCCTCGGCTGCAACCTGCGCCGCGTAGGGCGTCGACTTGCGCGAGCCCTTGAAACCCTGGCTGCCTGCGGACGACCAAGCGATCGCGTTGCCCTGGGCGTCGGCGATGGTGATCATCGTGTTGTTGAAGGTGGACAGCACGTGTGCCACCCCGGAGATAATGTTCTTGCGTTCCTTCTTGCGGACACGCGGTGCGGCGGCTTTCGCCATAGTGGTTCATCCTGGTTGTTCGTGGGGCACGGGGCGCCCGTAGGTCGTGCGTGCGGGGAGAACGAAGACTACTTGGTCGCCTTCTTCTTTCCGGCGATCGCCACTGCCTTGCCCTTGCGGGTGCGAGCGTTGGTGTGGGTCCGCTGGCCGCGGACCGGCAGGCCGCGGCGATGGCGCAGGCCGCGATAGGAGCCGAGATCCATCAGGCGCTTGATGTTCATCGCCAGCTCGCGGCGCAGATCGCCCTCGACGCGAAAGTCGCGGTCGATCAGCTCGCGTACCTTGAGCACCTCGTCGTCCGACATCTCGTTGACGCGGCGCTCCGGCGGGATCGCAAGCTGGGTGCAGATCTGCTGCGCCTTTGCCGGCCCGATGCCGAAGATGTAGGTCAGACCGATGACGACCCGCTTCGTCGTCGGGATGTTCACGCCGGCAATACGCGCCACGCCAGTCACTCCTCAAACCGCCCGGATCGACCCGAGTCTGTAGTTCCTGGCTATGGCCAGGCAAGATGGTGTTCGTTCGTCGCACAAGCGCGGCCCGTGGCGGACGACGCTCGTGGATGATTGGATTCGCCAGCGGCGCCGCGCGTCCGATCTGGATGCAGGCTCTAGTCCCGGCTGAGGGCGCGCACTATAGCGGCAGCACCTCCGGAGTCAACGCGACCTAGTCAAATCTCTGTGATGATCTCGCTTCTCGCTGCGGCCGCCAGCGCTGCGTCGATCGCGGCACTCACCGTGGCGATGTCGGCCATGCCGTCAATGTGGTGCACGAGCCCCTGCGCTTCGTAGTACGGCAGGATCGGTGCGGTCTGCCGTCGATAGGCATCCAGCCTCGCCGCCACCGTTTCCCGCTTGTCGTCGGCGCGGCGGGTGAAGTCGTGACTCCCGCACACGTCGCACACGCCGGCGACGCGGGGCTGCCTGTAGTGGTCGTGGTAGCCGGTGCCGCACTTGGCGCAGGTGTAGCGGCCGGCGATCCGTTCGGTCAGCTCCGCCTCGTCCACAGACAGCGACAGCACCGCATCGATCCGCATCCCCTGCGCCGACAGCATCGCGTCCAGCGCTTCCGCCTGCACCGTGGTGCGCGGGAACCCGTCCAGGATGAAGCCGTGCGCGCAGTCTGGGCGGCCAACCCGCTCGCGCAGCATGGCGACCAGGATCTCGTCGGACACCAGCTCGCCGGCATCCATCACCGCCTTGGCCTGCCGGCCGATCGCGGTGCCGGCCTGCACCTCGGCGCGCAGCATGTCGCCGGTGGAGATCTGCGCGATCCCGTGCAACAGCTCGATCCGCTTCGCCTGGGTTCCCTTGCCGGCCCCGGGTGGGCCAAGAAAGATCAGGTTCACCGCAACCGCGCCCGCGGGCGGGAACGGCGGATCAGCCCCTCGTACTGGTGCGCCAGCAGGTGGGACTGGATCTGCGTCACCGTGTCCATGGTCACCGACACGATGATGATCAGGCTGGTGCCCCCGAAGTAGAACGGCACGTTGTAGCGGCTGATCAGGATCTGCGGCAGCAGGCACACCACCACCAGGTAGATCGCGCCGATGGTGGTCAGCCGCACCAGGATGCGGTCGAGGAAGTCGGCGGTGTTGGCGCCGGGGCGGATGCCGGGGATGAAGCCGCCCTGCTTGCGCAGGTTGTCGGCGGTCTCCTGCGGGTTGAAGGCGACGGCAGCGTAGAAGTACGAGAAGAACAGGATCATCGCCGCGTAGAAGATCATGTAGAGCGGCCGCCCCTGCCCGAGCTGCTGGGCCAGGAAGCCGAGCCAGTGCGGCAGGTTGGCGTTGCCGGATGCGAACCCGGAGATCGTCACCGGGATCAGCAGCACCGAGGAGGCGAAGATCGGCGGAATTACGCCGGCGGTGTTCACCTTGAGCGGCATGTGGGTGCTCTCGCCGCCGGTCATGCGGCTGCCGACCTGACGCTTGGGATACTGGATCACCACCCGGCGCTGCGCCTGCTCCATGAACACGATGAACGCGATCACGGCGGCCGCCAGGACGAGGAACACCAGCACGAACACCGGGGACAGGCCGCCGGTGTAGCCGAGCTGGAACAGGGTCGCGAGCGCGTGCGGCAGGTTGGCGACGATGCCGGCGAAGATGATCAGCGAGATGCCGTTGCCGACCCCGCGCGAGGTGATCTGCTCGCCCAGCCACATCAGGAACATCGTGCCGCCCACCAGGGTGACCACGCAGGAGAAGCGGAAGAACATGCCCGGATCGATCACCGCGGACAGGCCGCCGGACCCGTGCATGTTCTCCAGCCCTACCGAGATGCCGTAGGCCTGGAACAACGCGATCAGCACCGTCAGGTAGCGGGTGTACTGGTTGAGCTTCTTGCGCCCCTGCTCCCCCTCCTTCTTGATCGCCTCCAGGGTTGGGATCGCCGAGGACATCAGCTGCACGATGATGGAGGCGCTGATGTAGGGCATGATGTTGAGCGCGAACACGGTCATCCGGCCGAGCGCACCGCCTGAGAACATGTCGAACATGCCCAGGATGCCGCCCTGGTTCTGCGCCAGCAGCTGGCCCATCACCCGCGCGTCGACGCCCGGCACCGGGATGTAGGTCCCGAGCCGGTAGACGATCAGCGCACCCAGGGTGAACCAGATCCGCTTCTTGAGCTCGGTCGCCTTGGCGAAGCTGCCGAGGTTCATGTTCGTAGCAAGCTGCTCGGCCGCGGAGGCCATGGCACTCCCACCCCTTCTCGCAAGAACAGCGCCGCACGGATGTCCGCACGACGCTGCCTGTTTAGCCCGGATTGCCGCCGAGGTAACCCGTCACGATCCGCGACTGGCCACCGGATTGGCCAATCGCGGTTTCCAGCGCTCAGGCTTCCGGCTTCTCCGCCTTCGCCACCGTGGTCCGGACCGAGCCGCCGAGCTTCTCCACCGCAGCGATTGCCGCGACGGACGCGCCGGATACCTCGATCGTCAGCGCCCGCGTCAGCTCGCCGGTCGCCAGCAGCCGGATGCCGTGCACCTTGCCGCTGCCGATCAGGCCGGCCTGGCGCAGGGTGTCCTCGGTCACGGTGCCCTCGGCAGAAAGCCTGCCGTCGGCCAGCGCCTTCTCGATCGTGCCCAGGTTGATCGGCGCATACACCTTGCGGAAGATGTTCTTGAAGCCGCGCTTCGGCAGCCGCCGGTAGATCGGCAGCTGGCCGCCCTCGAAGCCGTTCAGCGACACGCCTTCGCGCGCCTTCTGGCCCTTCACGCCCTTGCCGGAGGTCTTGCCCTTGCCCGAGCCGATGCCGCGCCCGAGCCGCTTCTTGCGGTAGTGCGCGCCCGCGTTGTCGCGGAGTTCGTTCAGTTCCATCTCAATCCTCCACCCGCACGAGGTGGTGCACCTTGCGGATCATGCCGCGCACCGAAGGGGTGTCCTCCAGCTCGCGGACCTTACCCACCTTGTCCAGGCCGAGCCCGACCAGCGTTGCCTGCTGGCCCGGCTTGCGCCCGTTGCCCGAGGCGATCTGCCTGACCCGGACCGTGGCCTTCCTGGTGGTTCCGGCCGTCTGTGTCTCAGACATCTGCGCCCTCCGCCACGCCTTCGCGCTTGCCCAGGATGTCGGACACCTTCTTGCCGCGCCGGTTGGCCACCGTGCGCGGGCTGGCGCAGCGCGCCAGCGCGTCGAACGTCGCCTTGACCATGTTGTGCGGGTTGCGGCTGCCCAGCGACTTGGCGACCACGTCGCCGATGCCGAGGCTCTCGAACACCGCTCGCATCGGGCCGCCGGCGATGATGCCGGTGCCGGCCTCGGCCGAGCGCAGCACCACGCTGCCGGCGCCGAAGTGGCCGGTGGAGTCGTGATGCAGCGTGCGGCCTTCCTTCATCGGCACGCGGATCATAGTCCGCTTGGCGCGCTCGGTCGCCTTGCGGATCGCCTCCGGCACCTCGCGCGCCTTGCCGGCGCCGTAGCCGACCCGGCCCTTCTGGTCGCCCACCACCACCAGAGCGGCAAAGGCGAACCGACGTCCGCCCTTCACCACCTTGGCCACGCGGTTGATGGTGACCAGCTTGTCGATCAGGTCGTCGCCGTCGCGATCCCGCTCGCCGCCGCCGCTGCGGCCGCCTCGGCCGCCTTCCCTCGGTTCACGTGCCATGTCGCGACTCCTCAGAAGGCGAGGCCGCCCTCGCGGGCAGCCTCCGCCAGCGCCTTGACGCGCCCGTGATAAAGATAGGCGCCGCGGTCGAACACGACCCGGCTCACCCCGGCGGCCAGCGCACGCTCGGCCACCAGCCTGCCGACAGCGGCCGCCGCGTCCTTGTCCGCGCCGGTCTTGAACTGCTCGCGCAAGCCCTTATCCAGCGACGAGGCGGCGGCCAGCGTCCTGCCGGCGACGTCGTCGATCACCTGAGCGTGGATGTTCTTGCCCGAGCGGAACACCGACAAGCGCGGACGCCCGCCAGCCTTCTGGCGGAGCTGGAACCGGAGACGGACGCGCCGCCGCTCCCGCAGGTCCTGTTGCGTGCTCACTTCTTCTTGCCTTCCTTGCGCCGGATCACTTCGTTGTCGTAGCGCACACCCTTGCCCTTGTAGGGCTCCGGCGCACGGAAGTTCCGGATGTCGAGTGCCACCTGCCCGACCCGCTGCTTGTCGACGCCGGTGACCGTCACGGCAGTCGGACGCGGCGTGGTGATGGTGATGCCGGGGGGGATCGGATACACCACGTCGTGCGAGTAGCCGAGGTTCATCACCAAGTTGGCGCCCTGGATGGAGGCGCGGTAGCCGGTGCCGGTGATCTCCAGCGTCTTCGAGTAGCCGGTGGATACGCCCTTGACCATCGCCGCGACCAGCGCACGGGTGGTGCCCCACATCATCCGTGCCGGCGCGGCAGTGCCGCGCGGTGCGACGGTGACGCGGTTGTCGGCGACCGTGGTGTCCACATGGTGCGACAACGGCAGCTTCAGCTCGCCGAGCCTGCCCTTGGCTGTCAGGATCCCCTCGACGATGGCAACCTCGACGCCCTGCGGGATCTCGACGGGATATTTGCCTACGCGTGACATGCGCGCCTCCTCAGAACACCCGACACAGAACCTCGCCGCCGACATTGGCGGCGCGGGCTTCCGCATCGGACAGGACGCCACGCGGCGTCGACAGGATCGAGACGCCGAGCCCGGCATACACCCGGGGCAGCTCCTTGATCTTGGAGTAGACGCGGCGGCCGGGCTTGGACACCCGGTGGATCTCCTTGATCACCGGCTCGCCGTCCGCGTATTTCAGCTCGATGCGCAGCTGGGCGATGCCGGTGCGTATCTCCTCGAGCGTGAAGCCGCGGATGTAGCCTTCGCGCCGCAGCGCCTCAAGCACGTTGGCGCGCAGCTTGGACGCCGGCGCTACGCATGCGGCATGGCGCGAGCGCTGCGCGTTGCGGATGCGGGTGAGCATGTCACCCAGCGGATCTGACGTGGACATCTAGGTCGCGCTCCCTACCAGCTCGACTTGACCATGCCGGGAATCTGGCCGCTGCTGGCGAGGTCGCGCAACGCGATGCGGCACAGGCCGAACTTGCGGTAGTTGGCGCGCGAGCGCCCGGTCAGGCGGCACAGCAGCTTCACCCGCACGCGCGACCCGTTGCGCGGCAGCTCGGCCAGCTTCAGCGACGCCTCGAACCGGTCTTCCACCGGAAGCGTGCGGTCCATGACGATGTTCTTGAGCGCCAACCGCTTGCCCTTATCACGCGTCGCCATGGCGGCGCGCTTGGCGTTGCGATTGACCGATGAGACCTTGGCCATGCCTTGTTCTACCCTCCGGAACCTGCCGGGCCCGCCCGGCGGTTTTCCAACACAGATTTAAGTCGAAGACGGACGAACCGCCGCGCGCCGCAATCAGGCGGCGAACGGCAGGTCGAACGCCTTCAGGAGCGCCTTCGCCTCGGCATCGGTCTTCGCACTGGTGACGAAGATGATGTCCATGCCGCGGACCTGGTCGACCTTGTCGTAGTTGATCTCCGGGAACACGATCTGTTCCTTAAGACCCATGGCGAAGTTGCCGCGGCCGTCGAAGCCCTTGTTCGCCGCCAGCCCGCGGAAGTCGCGCACGCGCGGCATCGCGATCGTCACCAGACGGTCGAGGAACTCGTACATCCGCGTCTTGCGCAACGTCACCTTGGTGCCGATCGGCAGGCCCTCGCGGATCTTGAAGCCGGCGATCGCCTTCTTCGCCACCGTCTTCACCGGCTTCTGCCCGGCGATCAGGGTCAGCTCCGACACCGCGGCGTCGAGCTTCTTCTGGTCGCCGGCAGCCTCACCGACGCCCATGTTGATGACGATCTTTTCCAGGCGCGGCACCTGCATCACGTTCTTGTAGCCGAACTGCTCGCGCAAGCTCGCCCGCATCTCGTCGTTGTAGCGCTGCTGCAGCCGCGGCAGGGCGCGCTTCTCCGAGGTTTCCGACATGACCCGTCTCCCCTCAGCTCTCGATGATCTCGCCGGTCGCCTTGGCGACGCGGACCTTGGTGCCGTTCTCCAGCACCCGGAACCCAACCTTGGTCGGCTGACCGCTCTTGGGGTCGATCAGCTTCAGGTTGGATAGGTGCACCGGCGCCTCGCGCGACACGATGCCACCAGGCTCGCCCATGCGGGTCGGCTTGGTGTGCCGCTTGGCGATCGCCACACCGCGCACCACCGCCTTGTTCGCCGCCGGCAGTACCGACAGCACCTCGCCGCGGGTTCCCCTGGAGGAGCCGGTAATCACCACCACCTGGTCACCCTTCTTGATGCGGGCAGCCATCACAGCACCTCCGGCGCCAGCGAGATGATCTTCATGAACTTGCGCGCGCGGAGTTCGCGCACTACCGGGCCGAAGATGCGGGTGCCGATCGGCTCCGACTGCTTGTTGATCAGCACCGCCGCGTTGCGGTCGAACCGGATCGCGCTGCCGTCGGCACGGCGGACCGGGAACGAGGTGCGCACGATCACCGCCTGGTGCACGTCGCCCTTCTTCACCTTGCCGCGCGGGATCGCCTCCTTGATGGAGACGACGATCACGTCGCCGACCGAGGCGGTCTTCCGCTTGGAGCCGCCCAGCACCTTGATGCACTGCACCCGGCGCGCGCCGCTGTTGTCGGCGACGTCCAGGTTGGTCTCGGGATGGATCATTGGTTTCTAGCCCCTTCAGGCCGACGCGGCGTCGGACGTCGCGGCCTCGCCGGACGGCGCAGCGCCGGACGTCGTCGCGTTGACGTCGGCCGACCTGCCCCCACCAAGCGGCGCACCGTTCCGCGTCACCACGGTCCACGTCTTGCGCTTGCTGATCGGCGGGCACTCGAGGATGCGCACGGTGTCGCCGACCTTGCAGGTGTTGGCTTCGTCGTGCGCCGCGTACTTCTTCGAGCGGCGGATGAACTTCTTGTAGAGCGGATGGATCACGCGACGATCGACCAGGACCGTCACGGTCTTGTCCATCTTGTCGCTGGTCACCCGCCCGGTGAGGACGCGCCTCGGCATCGTCCGGACTCCTTAGGACTTGGCCGCGGCAGGCGCCGCAGCCTTCTTGTTCAGGTGCTGCACGGTCTTGAGGCGCGCGATCTCGCGACGCACCTCGCGAACCCGGCTCGCCCCTTCCGTCTGTCCGACCGCACGCTGGAAGCGCAGGTTGAACTGCTCCTTCTTGAGGTCGAGCAACAGGGTGCCGAGCTCGTCCTCCGTCTTCGCCCGCAGCTCGGACGGCTTGGTCGCCTTCGCCATCTCAGGCCTCCCCGAGCCGGGTCACGAACTTGGTCTTGATCGGCAGCTTCGCCGCCCCCAGCGCCAGCGCCTGCTTCGCGATGTCGCCTGGCACGCCGTCGATCTCGAACATGATGCGGCCCGGCTTCACCCGTGCCACCCAGAACTCCGGCGACCCCTTGCCGGAACCCATGCGGACCTCGGCCGGCTTGGTCGAGACCGGGACGTCCGGGAAGATGCGGATCCAGACGCGGCCGGCACGCTTCATCGCGCGGGTGATCGCACGACGCGACGCCTCGATCTGCCGCGCGGTCACCCGCTCCGGCTCCAACGCCTTGAGGCCGAACGCGCCGAAGTTCAGCGTCGTGCCGCCCTTCGCCAGGCCGTGGATGCGGCCCTTGTGGGCCTTGCGGTACTTGGTCCGCTTCGGGGAAAGCATGATGGTCTACCTTTAAGCGGTCGGTATCAGCGCTGCGGCGCCTGCTCGGCGGCGCGACGGTCCTGGCTCAGCGGATCGTGCGCCAGGATCTCGCCCTTGAAGATCCAGACCTTCACGCCGCAGGTGCCGTAGGTGGTCTTGGCGGTGGCGACGCCGTAGTCGATGTCGGCGCGCAGCGTGTGCAGCGGCACCCGCCCTTCGCGATACCACTCCACCCGGGCGATCTCCGCGCCGCCGAGGCGGCCGCCGCAGTTGATGCGGATGCCCTGGGCGCCGAGGCGCATCGCCGACTGCACCGCGCGCTTCATGGCGCGGCGGAACGCGACGCGCCGCTCCAGCTGCTGGGCGATGTTCTCGGCCACCAGCTGCGCGTCGATCTCCGGCTTGCGTATCTCGACGATGTTCAGCGCCACGTCCGACTTTGCCATGCGCGCGAGATCCTTGCGCAGCACGTCGATGTCCTGGCCCTTCTTGCCGATCACCACGCCGGGACGCGCGGCGTAGATCGTCACCCGCGGCTTCTTCGCCGGCCGCTCGATCACCACGCGCGAGACGCCGGCGCCGGACAGCTTGCGGCGCAGGTGCGAGCGCAGCTTCAGGTCGTCGTGCAGCAGCTTGGCGTAGTCCGCGCCGGCGTACCAGCGGCTGTCCCAGGTGCGGTTGATGCCGAGCCGCAGCCCGATCGGATTGACCTTGTGACCCATGGATCAGGCCGCCTTCTGCTCGGTGTTGCGACGCGGCGCCCGTGCCGGCTTTTCCTCCGCCGCCTTCTCCGCCACCACGATCTTGAGGTGGCTGAAGAACTTCTCGATCTGCGCCGACCGCCCGCGGCCGCGGGCGTGGAAGCGGCGCATCACCATCGCCTTGCCGACCTCGGCATGGGTGACGACGAGCTGGTCCACGTCGAGCTGGTGGTTGTTCTCGGCGTTGGCAATGGCGCTTTCCAGCGTCTTGCGGACGGCGAGCGCGATGCGGCGCTTGCTGAAGGTCAGCGTCGCCACCGCCTTGGCAGCCGGCTGGTTGCGGATCAGGCCGGCCACCAGGTTCAGCTTGCGCGGGCTGACGCGGATGTTGCGGGTGATCGCCTGCGCCTCGGTCTCGCCGAGCGCGCGCGGCGCCTTGAGCTTGCTCATCCCCGCCTCGCCTTCTTGTCAGAGGAATGGCCGGTGAAGGTGCGGGTCGGCGAGAACTCGCCGAACTTGTGCCCGACCATGTTCTCGTTGACCTGCACCGGCAGGAACTTGTGCCCGTTGTAGACGCCGAACGTCAGGCCGACGAACTGCGGCAGGATGGTCGAGCGGCGCGACCAGATCCTGATTACCTCGTTGCGGCCCGACGCGCGCGACGCCTCGGCCTTGTTCAGCAGATACCCGTCCACGAACGGGCCCTTCCAGACGGAACGTGCCATTCCTGCGCGCCCTCCTACTTGCCGGTCTTGCGGCGACGAATGATCAGGCTGTCGGTGCGCTTGTTGACGCGCGTCTTGTAGCCCTTGGTCGGCTTGCCCCACGGCGTCACCGGATGCCGGCCACCCGAGGTGCGGCCCTCGCCGCCGCCGTGCGGATGGTCGACCGGGTTCATCACCACGCCGCGATTGTGCGGACGGCGTCCCATCCAGCGCGCGCGGCCGGCCTTGCCGATGCTCTGGTTCATGTTGTCGGGGTTCGACACCGCGCCGACCGTCGCCATGCATTCGCCGCGCACGATGCGCAGCTCGCCGGACTGCAGCTTGACCTGAGCGTAGCCGCTATCCTTGCCGACCAGCTGCGCGTAGGTGCCGGCCGAGCGAGCGACCTTGCCGCCGGCGCCCTGCTTCAGCTCGATGTTGTGCACGATGGTGCCGACCGGGATCGCCGACAGCGGCATCGCGTTGCCCGGCTTGATGTCGACGCGCGCGCCCGCCACCAGTAGGTCGCCCGCCTTGATGCGCTGCGGCGCCAGGATGTAGGCCAGCTCGCCGTCGGCGTACTTCACCAGAGCAATGAACGCAGTGCGGTTCGGGTCGTATTCCAGCCGCTCCACCGTGCCGACCACGTCGAACTTGCGACGCTTGAAGTCGACGTAGCGGTAGGTCTGCTTGTGGCCGCCGCCGCGGAACCGCGAGGTGGTGTGGCCGTGGTTGTTGCGGCCGCCGGTGCGGTGCTTGCCCTCGGTCAGCGTCTTGACCGGCGCGCCCTTCCACAGCTCGCGCCGGTCGATCAGGACCGTGCCGCGAAGCGAGGCCGTGACCGGCTTGAAATGCTTCAATGCCATCGTTCTCTACCCCGCCTCAGGCGAGCCGCGCGGACAGGTCGATCGACTGACCTTCCGCAAGCTGCACGAACGCCTTCTTCACGTCGGACCGGACACCGGGACGACCGCGGAAGCGCTTGGTCTTGCCCTTCTGCACCAGCGTGTTCACGGCCAGCACCTTGACCCCGAACAATCCCTCAACCGCCGCCTTGATCTGCAGCTTGTTGGCGTCGATCGCGACCCGGAACACCACCTGGTTCTTCTCGGACAGCGCCGTCGCCTTCTCGGTGATCACCGGGGCGCGCACGATGTCGTACATCGCCTCGCGCGACATGCGCTCCGCCTGACGGCGGAGGGCCAGGATGTCGGTCATGCCAGGCGCTCCTTCAGGCCCTCGACCCCGGCGCGGGTAATCGCCAGCACCTCGTGGTTGAGGATGTCGTAGACGTTGGCGCCGACGGACGGCAGCACGTCGATCCTGGGGATGTTGCGCGCCGCGCGCAGGAAGCCCTCGTCCACGGTGCCATCGACGATCAGCGCCGAGGTCCAGCCGAGCACCTTCAGCTTCGCCGCCAGCTCCGCGGTGCGGACCAGGCCGGTCGCCTCCTCCAGCACCACCAGCTTGCCATCGGCGAGCTTCTGCGACAGCGCCGAGATCAATCCGAGGCGACGCACCTTCTTCGGCAGGTCGTAGCCGTGGCTGCGCACCACCGGCCCGTGCACGGCGCCGCCGGTGCGGAACTGCGGCGCCCGCAGCGAGCCCTGCCGGGCGTTGCCGGTGCCCTTCTGCTTGTACGGCTTGCGCGTGGTCCCCGAGACCTCGCCCATGCCCTTCACCTTGTGCGTGCCGGCCCGGCGCTTGGCGAGCTGCCACTGCACCACGCGTGCCATGATGTCAGCGCGCGGGGTGGTCGCGAAGATCTCGTCCGGCAGGCTGGCGGAGCCGGCGCTGTCGTTGTCGAGGGTCTTGATGTCGACGTCCATTGCCCTTGTCCTCAGCCGGCGGCCACGAGCGCTGCCGGATACGGCGTGTCGGCATGCCGTGCCTTCTTCACCGCGTCGCGGACCAGCACGAAGTCGTTCTTCGCGCCCGGAATCGCGCCACGGATCATCAGCAGGTTCTTCTCGACATCCACCAGCGCCACCTCGAGGTTCAGGGTGGTGACGCGCTCGTGGCCGAGATGGCCCGGCATCTTCTTGTTCTTGAAAGTGCGACCCGGGTCCTGCCGGTTGCCGGTCGAGCCGAGCGAGCGGTGGCTGACCGAGACGCCGTGCGAGGCTTCCAGACCGCGGAAGTTCCAGCGCTTCATGCCGCCGGCGAAGCCCTTGCCCTTGCTGGTGCCGGTGACGTCTACCTTCTGCCCCACCACGAAATGCGCGGCAGACAGCGTGGCGCCGGACTCCAGCACCGCGTCCTCGGAAACCCGGAACTCGACCAGCTTGCGCTTCGGCTCCACCTTGACCCGGGCAAAATGCCCGCGGTTCGGCTGGGACACGTTCTTCACCTTGGGCGTGCCGATGCCGAGCTGCACGGCGATGTAACCATCCCGCTCGACCGTGCGGGTGTCGACCACCTGCACCGCATCGAGATGCAGCACGGTGACCGGCACATGGGTGCCGTCCTCCCTGAAGATGCGGGACATGCCCAGCTTTTTCGCGATCAATCCGGTTCGCATCACACGGGCCTTACAGCTTGATCTCGACGTCCACGCCGGCGGCGAGGTCGAGCTTCATCAGGGCGTCCACGGTCTGCGGCGTCGGCTCCACAATGTCGAGCAGCCGGCGATGGGTCCGGATCTCGAACTGCTCCCGGCTCTTCTTGTCCACGTGCGGAGACCGGTTGACGGTGAACTTCTCAATATGCGTCGGCAGCGGGATGGGACCCCGAACCCGCGCACCCGTTCGCTTCGCAGTGTTCACGATCTCCTTCGTGCTGTTGTCCAGCACGCGGTGATCGTACGCCTTCAGGCGAATGCGGATGTTCTGGTTGTCCATGGTGACTCAGTCCAACTTCGGTTCGGGGCCGCCTCGTGCTCTCGTTACGCCTGGATCGACGCCACCACGCCGGCGCCGACGGTGCGACCGCCCTCACGGATGGCGAAGCGCAGGCCCTCGTCCATGGCGATCGGCGCGATCAGCTCGACGTCCATCGAGATGTTATCGCCCGGCATCACCATCTCGGTGCCCTCCGGAAGCTGCACCACACCGGTCACGTCCGTGGTCCGGAAGTAGAACTGCGGACGGTAGTTGGTGAAGAACGGAGTGTGGCGGCCGCCCTCCTCCTTGGTGAGGATGTAGGCCTCGGCCTTGAACTTGGTGTGCGGGGTGATCGAGCCGGGCTTCGCCAGCACCTGGCCGCGCTCCACGTCCTCGCGCTTTGTGCCGCGCAGCAGGGCGCCGATGTTGTCGCCGGCCTGCCCGCGGTCGAGCAACTTGCGGAACATTTCGACGCCGGTGACGGTGGTCTTCACCGTGTTCTTGATGCCGACGATCTCGACTTCCTCGCCCACGTTCACCACGCCGCGCTCGACACGGCCAGTCACCACCGTGCCGCGGCCAGAGATCGAGAACACGTCCTCGATCGGCATCAGGAACGGACGGTCGATCGCGCGCTCCGGCTGCGGGATGTAGGCGTCGACCTGGGCCATCAGCTCCAGCACCGCCTTCTCGCCCAGCTCCGGGTCGCCGTCGTTCAGGGTGACCACCGCCGAGCCCTTGACGATGGGGATGTCATCGCCCGGGAACTGGTAGGACGACAGCAGCTCGCGCACCTCCATCTCCACCAGCTCGAGCAGCTCGGGGTCGTCCACCAGGTCGACCTTGTTCAGGAATACCACCAGCGCCGGCACGCCGACCTGGCGGGCCAGCAGGATGTGCTCGCGGGTCTGCGGCATCGGCCCGTCGGCGGCCGACACCACCAGGATCGCGCCGTCCATCTGCGCCGCGCCCGTGATCATGTTCTTCACGTAGTCGGCGTGGCCGGGGCAGTCGACGTGGGCGTAGTGGCGGTTGGCGGTCTCGTACTCGACGTGCGCGGTCGAGATGGTGATGCCGCGAGCCCGCTCTTCCGGCGCCTTGTCGATCTGGTCGTAGGCAGTGAACACGGCACCGCCGGACTTCGCCAGCGTCTTGGTGATCGCGGCGGTCAACGACGTCTTGCCGTGATCGACGTGGCCGATCGTGCCGATGTTGCAGTGCGGCTTGTTCCGCTCGAATTTAGCCTTTGCCATCGTTCGTCTCCGTTGGCCCGCCGCCCCCGCTCATCGTGGGTCGCCGGTCGGTCGGGTTAAAAGGGGTGTGTGATACCGAAGCCGGGCCTACCAGCGGTAGTGGCTGAAGGCCTTGTTGGCTTCCGCCATCCGGTGTGTGTCCTCGCGCTTCTTCACCGCCGAGCCGCGGTTGTTCACTGCGTCCAGCAGCTCGTTCGACAGCCGGTCCTGCATCGTGTGCTCGCCGCGCTTGCGCGAGCTGTCGATCAGCCAGCGGATCGCCAGCGCCTGCCTGCGCTCGGTGCGCACCTCGACCGGCACCTGGTAGGTGGCGCCGCCGACGCGACGCGAGCGCACCTCGACGGCTGGCTTCACGTTGTCCAGCGCCTCGTGGAACATGCGCACCGGATCGGCGGCTGACCCGCCGCGGCGGCGCATCGACTCCAGCGCGCCATAGACGATGCTCTCGGCGGTGGACTTCTTGCCATCGTACATCAGCGCGTTCATGAAACGCGTGATGACGACGTCACCGAACTTCGGGTCGGGAAGGATCTCGCGCTTCACGGCGCGGCGGCGGCGGCTCATGCCTGATGCTCCTTACTTCGGCCGCTTCGCGCCGTACAGCGACCGGCGCTTGCGGCGCTTGGCGATGCCCTGGGTGTCGAGCACGCCGCGCAGGATGTGGTAGCGCACGCCGGGAAGGTCCTTCACGCGCCCGCCGCGGATCAGCACCACCGAGTGCTCCTGCAGGTTGTGGCCTTCGCCAGGGATGTAGCTGACCACCTCGAACCCGTTGGTCAGGCGCACCTTGGCGACCTTGCGCAGCGCCGAGTTCGGCTTCTTCGGCGTGGTCGTATACACGCGCGTGCAGACGCCGCGCTTCTGCGGGCAGCCCTGCAGGGCCGGAACCTTGTTGCGCTTGGGCGCAGGCTCGCGTCCCTTGGCGATCAGCTGGTTGATGGTCGGCATGCGCCCTTCCCGATCCTCGACATCCGCCGGCGGGCCTGGCACCGGGAGCGCCGTCAACAGCGGGACGCCGCCAGGACGGGACGATCCCATCCGGACGGCGATGACCACGCGCGGCCTTGGTCCCCTGTGGCAACGGGGACGGCGCCGCACGCGAGGTGCTGCATCAGGCGGCTTCCGGCCGTCCCTCAAGGACAAGGCCTGCCGAGGGCCGTTCACTACGAGCCGGACAGCGCCAAGTCAAGCGGATGCAGCGAAGCCGGTCGCAATCCTGCGCGCCGCGCCGGACGCCTTCCCTGCGCTGAGGGATCCCGGGTCTCGGGACAAGTAGAATGACGTCCGGCCGAGGAGGACGGATGGATGAGGTCAGGCTTCCCTTCACGATGCAGGCCACCGTGGCCCGTGGCGGCCGGCCGCCCGAGCCGATCCCGGACCCGCTGCTGCCCGGCTGGGTGAGGATCCCGGTCACCATATAGGTCAACCTGTCAGGGGAGGTGGTCGACCACCCCCTGCATGATGGACCGGCGCCGGATCCCGATGGCGAGGCGGGTGTTGCCATGGCGGCCAAATCGATGCAGGTCGACTTCGCCCGCGCGCAGACCGGCGACCTGAGCCCGCAGGAGATGCGCGCCGTCGTCGAGGCCCTTGCTCCGACACGGGACCGGGCGCCGGGGCTGGACTAGGTTCCGGACCCGCTGCCGCCCGCGCCCGCGCCATCGGCGTCCGTTCCCGTTCGAGCCGGCCGATCGGGCTCCGGCCTGTCGGTCCTGTATGCAGCTCAGGGCATGGTCGTCCGACACGGTCCGCCCGACGATGCCGCAGGCAGCACCGTCGCTGACAAGCCGCCGCAGCAGGCTGGGCCTGACGAGGGACCCAATGGTCCGGCGCTCGCCTCGGGTGGCGCAGATGGGCCCACGCGACAAACACCAGGACGGCAAAAGGCCTCCGGAGGCGCTGGCCCCGCAGCACAGCCCGGACGCGCTTGATCCCGGCCAGGTTCAAGCAGCTTTGCGGCACGGCATGCAGGCTGCTGATCAGGCACCCAGAGCGTGTCCAGACTACCGCTCGGCCGAAGCAGGGTCAGAGGAGGACGAAAGCCCGTTCGAGGAAGATGCTCGATCCCATCGCGACGGTCCGCATCGCCGAGTTCAACAGCGCCTTCTCGCCTCCGCGAGGTCGATCCGAAGAACCCCAACCTGACCTATCTCGCCCTGCCGAACTGGGTTCGTCACAGGACGCCATCGATCGGATCAACCTCGAAACCGCCAGGATACCTGCTGCGGGATAGACCGGCACAGCAGCTAAACGGCCAAGTTGGCAGCAAGTATGGAACAGCCGGCAGCATACGTCCGGACTTTGTCTCGCCGGACAAAACGTCGGCAAGCTTTGGAGTCAAAAACTATGACATCAATAGTAACATGGCCAGCTTGGTGAGAATGGTGTCGGAGCAAGCCAAGAAAAGACAGGCAAATCTGCCAAAAGGGATGCAGCAGAATTTTATCATTGACATACGTGGGCAGAATGCGTCTGTCACGCAACGAATAGCCGTCGCCAAGCAGATTGCTGGTAGCTCTGAAGGCACGATCTCTCCCGGTAACATAGATTTCAAGAAATGAGTTTGCCAAGGAGCGCGATCTTAGGATTTCATGGTGGAAACAGCATGTTCGAGCTTGGCCGCCAGCAGGACATGGTCGTATTTTTTGCCTGCATAGACTCCCTAACCCGATCCAGCCTTAGTGAAACAGGCAGATTTTTCTTACTTGACCGGCTATACAAGCGCTACCCAGGAGAAGAAGACCTAGATGAAGCCGTTTCATCTATGGAAAATGCAAGAAAACAATTTAAGCTTGAGACCGTCAACAAGATCGATTTAGTCAAGCTCGGACTAGATAAAATTTACACACTTCTCAGTTTAGATGAAGTAAAACTTGCTATGTTGTTTGGTAGATACTTTGATGCCTTTCTTGATTGCGTAGGGTCATACAAGGGCGGGAAAGAGACGTTTGGATATTATACCAACGGCGTTAGGCTGTGACCTGTTCGGCCCAAGAGCGTGTGGCGATAGAG
>CAXTOD010000005.1:0-26052 GCA_964245705.1 uncultured Acetobacteraceae bacterium | reverse complement strand
GCAGCGGCCGGGCGGCGCGGGTCGCGGTGCCGGATCGCGAGGTTCCGCCGGACGATGCCGCGGCGGCGGTGATCGACATCCGTTCGCCGGAGCGGTTCATCAACCGCGAGCTGTCCTGGCTCGACTTCAACCAGCGCGTGGTCGAGGAGGCGGAGAACGCGCGCAACCCGCTGCTGGAGCGGGTGCGGTTCCTATCCATCAGCGCGGGCAACCTCGACGAGTTCTACTCGGTGCGCGTGGCGGGGCTGGTCGGCCAGGTACGCGAAGGGCTGTCGACGCGCTCGCCGGACGGGCGCGGCCCGTCGCAGCAGCTGGCCGGGGTGGAGGAGCGCGCCCGGATCCTGCTGGGGCGGCAGCAGCGCATCTGGAAGGAGCTGTGCGTCGCGCTGGCGCAGGCCGGCATCACCGTGCTGTCCGCGGACAGGCTCGACGCCGAGGACCGCGCCTGGCTCGAGACCTGCTTCATGGAGCGGATCTTCCCGATCCTGACGCCGCTGGCGATCGACCCGGCGCACCCGTTCCCGTTCATCCCCAACATGGGGCTGGGGCTGGTGCTGCGGCTGCTGCGCGACGAGGACGACCGGCACGCCATGACCGGGCTGATCATGCTGCCGGGCCAGGTCGACCGCTTCGTCCGGCTGCCGACCCGCGGGGGGGCACCCAAGGCGCCGCCGCAGGCGCGGTTCATCATCCTGGAGGAGCTGATCGGGGTGTTCCTCGACCGGCTGTTCCCAGGGTTCCATGTCGGCGGCGGCGGGGTGTTCCGGGTGATCCGCGACACCGACGTGGAGTTCGAGGAGGAGGCGGAGGACCTGGTCCGCTCCTACGAGACGGCGCTCAAGCGCAGGCGCCGCGGCGTGGTGATCCACCTGGACATCGCGCACGGCATGCCGCCGGAGCTGACCGAGCTGGTCGCCGACGAGTTCGACGTGCCGCTCGGCGAGGCGCAGCGGCATGACGGGCTGGTCGGCGTGGTGGACGTGAAGCAGGTGATCGAGAGCGACCGCTCCGACCTGCTGTTCCCGCCCTACGTGCCGCGCTTTCCCGAGCGCATCCGCGACTTCGGCGGCGACTGCTTCGCCGCGATCCGCGCCAAGGACATCATCGTCCACCACCCGTTCGAAAGCTTCGACGTGGTGGTGCAGTTCCTGAGGCAGGCGGCGCTCGACCCGGCGGTGCTGGCGATCAAGCAGACGCTGTACCGCACCTCGCGCGACAGCCCGATCGTCAAGGCGCTGATCGAGGCGGCGGAGAACGGCAAGTCGGTCACCGCCATG
This sequence comes from uncultured Acetobacteraceae bacterium, assembly GCA_964245705.1. Taxonomy (GTDB): domain Bacteria; phylum Pseudomonadota; class Alphaproteobacteria; order Acetobacterales; family Acetobacteraceae; genus Lichenicola. Next base: position 24,775 of record CAXTOD010000005.1, on the reverse strand, counting down.
GTGGAGCTGCGCGCGCGCTTCGACGAGGAGGCCAACATACGCCTCGCCCGCACCCTGGAAGCGGCCGGGGTGCAGGTGGTGTTCGGCTTCGCCGAGCTGAAGACGCACGCCAAGCTCAGCCTGGTGGTGCGGCGCGAGGGCGGCTCGGTGCGCTCCTACGCGCATTTCGGCACCGGCAACTACCACCCGATCACGGCGCGCATCTACACCGACCTCAGCTTCTTCACCGCCGACCCGGCGCTGGCGCGCGATTCGGCGCGGCTGTTCAACTACATGACCGGCTACGCCAAGCCGAACTCGATGGACGCGCTGGCCTTTTCCCCGCTCACGGTGCGCTCCACGCTGGTGGCGCTGATCGACAAGGAGATCGGCTTCGCGCGCGCCGGCAGGCCGGCGCAGATCTGGCTCAAGATGAACTCGATGGTGGACGACGAGCTGATCGACCGGCTGTACGCGGCGTCGTGTGCGGGCGTGCGCATCCTGGTGATCGTGCGCGGCATCTGCTGCCTGCGCCCGGGGGTGAAGGGGCTGTCGGAGAACATCCAGGTCAAGTCGCTCGTCGGGCGGTTCCTGGAGCACAGCCGCATCTTCGTGTTCGGCAACGGTTCGCGGCTGCCGTCGCGCGACGCGCTGGTGTACATCAGCAGCGCCGACTGGATGGCGCGCAACATGGACTGGCGGGTCGAGAGCATGGTGCCGGTGCGCAACCCGACGGTGCACGCGCAGGTGCTCGACCAGATCATGGTGATGGAGCTGAAGGACAACCTCCAGTCCTGGACCCTGGACGCGCAGGGGGCCTGGACCCGTCTCGATCCCGGGGCGAAGCCGTTCTCGGCGCACGAGTACTTCATGACCAACCCGTCCCTGTCCGGGCGCGGCTCGGCCGGGCAGAAGGTGGCGCTGCCGGTGGCGCGGCCGCTGCCCAGGCGGCCCGACCGGATCCTGGAGGACTGACCGCCATGAGCAGCGCTGCCGCCTTTCCCGCCGCCGCCGCGAAGCCCAGGGCGCCGCGCGCCGCGGTGGTCGATCTCGGCTCCAACTCGGTGCGGCTGGTGGTGTTCGAGGGCAAGGCGCGCAACCCGGTGACCATCTTCAACGAGAAGGCGGTGGTGCGTCTGGGGCGCGGGCTGGAGAACACCGGGCTGCTGAACCCGGAGGGGGTGGTGCAGGCGCTGGCGCTGATGCGGCGCTTCCATGCGGTGGCGCTCAGCCTGGATGCCGACCCGTTCGAGGTGCTGGCGACGGCGGCGGTGCGCGACGCCAGCAACGGCGCCGCCTTTGTCGGGCAGCTGCGGGAGATCATGCCGGCGGTGCCGGTCCGGATCCTGTCCGGCGAGGAGGAGGCGGACTACGCCGCCACCGGCGTGCTGTGCGGGCTTCCCGAGGCGGACGGCACGGTGGCCGACATCGGCGGCGGCTCGCTGGAGCTGGTGCGGGTGCAGGGCGGCGAGAAGCGGCGGGCGCAGACGCTGAAGCTCGGCGTGATCCGGCTGAGCGACCGGGCCGGCGGCGACCTGGAGCGGGCGCGGGCTCTGGTCGAGCAGGACCTCGGCGGCGTGGACTGGCTGCGCGGACATGGCGGCCGCACGCTGTACCTGGTCGGCGGCGCGTTCCGCGCCCTGGCCCGGCTGCAGATCGCGCGCACCTTCTATCCGCTCAACATCGTGCACCATTACGAGCTGTCCGCGGACGAGGCGCGCGAGATGACCGGCTGGATCACCGGATCGAGCAGGCGGACCCTGGAGCGCATGCCGGGCGCGCCGCGCAAGCGCCTGGAGGACCTGCCCTATGCCGCCATCGTGCTGCGCCGGCTGCTGCGGCGCATGGGCCCGGACCGGGTGAGGTTCTGCGTCGACGGGGTGCGCGAGGGCTGGTTCATGCGCCACGTGGCGCCGGAGGTGATGGGGCAGGACCCGCTGGAAGCGGCGTCGCGCGAGATGGCCGAGCAGTTCGGGCGCAACACCGCGCTGCCGCCGGCGCTGGTGGCGTGGACCGACGCGCTGTTCGGCCAGGCAGGACGCGGCGTGCTGGGCGGGGAAGCCCCGGCGCAGCGCCGGCTGCGCGTCAGCGCGTGCTGGATGTCCGACAGCGGCGCGCTGGACCATCCGGAATACCGCGCCGAGCAGACCTTCCTGCGCGTGCTGCGCCAGCCGGGGGTGGCGTTCGACCATCCGACCCGCGCCTTTCTCGCCCTCACCCTGGCGATGCGCTACGAGACCGAGCTCGACCAGCCGTTCCTGCAGCCGGCCCGGCGCCTGCTGGAGATCCCCGCCTTCCGCCGCGCCGAGGTGCTGGGGCTGGCGCTTCGCCTGGCCTACTCGCTGTGCGCAGGCGTGCCGGACCTGCTTGCCGGCACCAGCCTGGCGGTCCAGGACGGCCGGCTGGTGCTGCGCCTGGCTGGAGAGCGGGGCACCATCAACGGCGAAAGCGTCGGACGCCGGCTCGATCGGCTGGCGCAGGCGGTCGGGCTGCCGCCGGAGATCGCCATCGCGATCGCGTGACGGAGCGCCGCCTGCTGCCCGGGGTCCTGCTGCCCGGGGTCCTGCTGCCCAGGGTCCTGCTGCCTAGGGGCCCGCTGTTCTGGGGCATGATGGGCTGGCTGGGACTCGCCGCAGCCTCCGCCCGGGCAAGCGATCCCGACGCGCTGTGGAGGATCGTGCACGGGCGCTGCGTGCCGGACCAGCAGGAGCACGGGCGTCCGGCGCCGTGCGCCAGCGTGGACCTGTCGCACGGCGAGCGGGCCGGCAGCGTCGTGCTCAAGGACATCAGGGGCGGCACCCAGTACCTGCTGATCCCGACGGCGCGGATCCGGGGGATCGAGTCGCCGGCGATCCTGGCGCCGGACGCGCCGAACTACTTCACCGCGGCGTGGGCCGCGACCGCGCTGGTCGACGCGCGGCTGCACCGGACGCTGCCGCGGCAGGACTTCGCGCTGGCGATCAACTCGGAAGGCATGCGCAGCCAGGACCAGCTGCACATCCACGTGGACTGCATCCGCCCCGAGGTGCGGGCCGCGCTCGGTCCGGTTCCGGCGCAGCTCGACGGCCGGTGGCAGACCCTGCCGATGCGCCTTGCGGGGCACTGGTATCGTGCCCTCTGGGTGCCGGGCGAGACGCCGGGCGCGAACCCGTTCCGCCTGCTGGCCGCCTCGCTTCCCGACCCGGCCTCCGGGATGGGTCGGCACACCCTGGTGCTGGTGGGCGCAGAGCGGAACGGGCAGACAGGCTTCGTGCTGCTGGACGGGACGTCGGGGCCGCTCCCGATCACGTCCTGGATCGGACTCGGCTCCGGCTCCGGCGAGGAGCTGGAGGACCACGACTGCCGGATCGCCGCGCGGCCGGGCTGAGCGGGCGGCGACCGGCCGGAACACGCCCTGGTCCGTTCGACGCCGGCTGCCCATCTGCCGTGCACCAGCAGGAAAGGTGAGCCCATGACACCGATCGCCCTCGTGGCCGGCACCAGCGGCATCGTCGGCAACACCCTGGCCCGGCACCTGCTCGAACGGGGCTGGGAGGTCGCGGGGCTTGCCCGGCATCCGTCGCGCGACGTCGAGGGGCTGCAGCCGGTCGCGGCAGACCTGCTCGACCCGGACGGGTTGCGCGGCGCGCTGGCCGGGCTGCGTCCCAGCCACGTGTTCCTCGCCGCCTGGCTGCGGCAGCCGACGGAAGCGGAGAACATCCGGGTCAACGCGGCCATGGTGCGCAACCTGCTGGACGCGCTGCGCCCGGCGGGATCGGTCGAGCACGTCGCCCTGGTGACCGGGCTCAAGCACTATCTCGGCCCGTTCGAGGCGTATGGGAAAGGCAGCCTGCCGGCGACGCCGTTCCGCGAGGAGCAGCCGCGGCTCGACGTCGAGAACTTCTACTATGCCCAGGAGGACGAGGTGTTCGCCGCCGCCGCGCGCGACGGGTTCGGCTGGAGCGTGCACCGGCCGCACACGATCATCGGCTACGCGATCGGCAACGCCATGAACATGGGCGTCACCCTGGCCGCCTACGCCACGCTGTGCCGGGAGACCGGGCGGCCGTTCGTGTTTCCCGGATCTTCCGCGCAGTGGAACGGGCTGACGGACATGACCGACGCCCGGCTGCTGGCCCGGCACCTCCGCTGGGCGTCCACCACGGAGGCGGCGCGGAACACGGCGTTCAACGTGGTCAACGGCGACGTCTTCCGGTGGAACTGGATGTGGGGCCGCCTCGCGGCCTCCTTCGGGGTCGAGCCGGCGCCGTTCCCGGCGGAGCCGATGCCGCTGGAACGGCAGCTGGCCGACGCGGCACCGGCCTGGGCGGAGATCGCCCGGCGCCACGGCCTGGTCGAGCCCGATCTCGGCCGTCTCGCCTCGGCCTGGCACACCGATGCCGATCTCGGCCGGCCGATCGAGGTGGTCACGGACATGAGCCGCAGCCGCAGCCTGGGCTTCCTCGACTACCAGCCGACCGACGCGGCGTTCCTCGACCTGTTCGAGCGGCTGCGTGCGGCCAGGGTGATCCCGTAGGCGCGCGACGCGTCCGGATTACCCGCCATAGGGGGTGGTCGAGAACGGGCGGTCCTGCTTGGCCGTCGCCCACGCCTTGTTCGGCGTAACCTGCATAACGAAGCGCAGGGTGCCGCCGCGCATGATCTCGTCGTGGCGCAGGTAGCTGCGGGGAAGCGGCGCGCCGTCGAGGGTGACCTGGCCGACATAGGGGTGGGCGTCGGACAGCCCGTCGGTGCTGACGGTGAAGCGTTTGCCGTTCGGCAGGTGCAGGACGGCGCGGTCCACGAACGGGCGGCCGATGACGTACTGGTTCGAGCCGGGGGCGACCGGATAGAAGCCCAGCGCGGTGAAGATCATCCAGGCGGACATCTGGCCGAGGTCGTCGTTGCCGACCAGCCCGTCCGGCGCCGGGCGGTACTGGCTGTCGACGATCTGCTTCAGCCGCGCCTCCCCGCGCCAGGGCTGGCCGGCATAGTTGTAGAGATAGGCCAGGTGGTGGCTCGGCTCGTTGCCGTGCACGTACTGGCCGATCAGGCCGGACATGTCCTCGACCGCGTCGTACTGGTGCGGCGCGATCTTGGCCTCGAACATGGCGTCGAGCTTGGCCGACAGGCGGTCGTCGCCGCCCAGAAGGCCGATCAGGCCGCCGACGTCCTGCGGCTGGTACCAGGAGTACTGCCAAGAATCGCCTTCGGTGAAGCCGCTGCCGGCGCCGGCGCGGGCGGGATCGAAGCCGTCGCGGAACCGGCCGTCGGCGAGGCGCGGGCGCACGAAGCCGACGCTGGCATCGAACACGTTGCGCCAGTTGCGGGCGCGCCGGTCGAAGGCGTCGGCGATGCGATCGCGGCCCATGGCGCGTGCGGTGCGGGCGATGGTCCAGTCGTCGAAGGCGTATTCCATGGTCTTGGACACCGCCTCGTCGTCGTGGTCGACGGGGACGAAGCCGAGCCGCATGTAGTCGCCGAGGTGGCCGTAGGGGGCGTAGGTGGCGCTGGCGACCATGGCCGCGAGCGCGCGGCTGCGGTCGATGCCGGGGATGTTCTTCGAGATCGCGTCGGCGATCTCCGGCACGGCGTGGTAGCCGATCATGCACCAGGTCTCCTGGCCCTGGAACTGCCAGATCGGCAGGATCCCGAACGGGCTTTCCTCCCGGGAGGCGAGCAGGCTGTCCACCACGTCGACCGTGCGGCGGGCCGGCTCGATCAGCGTCATCAGCGGCTGCTCGGCGCGGTAGGTGTCCCACAGGGAGAAGGTGGACACGAAGTCGAAGCCGCTTGCCTGGTGCACCGCGCTGTCCGGACCACGGTAGCGCCCGTCTGCGTCCATCGACAGGCTGGGCGCCAGCAGCGCGTGGTAGAGCGAGGTCGCGAGCGTGCGGCGCATCGGCGCGGGGGCGTCGAACTCCACCGCCGACAGCGCCTGGTGCCAGGCCATGCTGGCGGCGGCGTGGACGCGGTCGAAGTCGAAGTCCGGGACCTCGGCATGGAGGTTGGCGACGGCGCCCGCCTCGCTGACCGGGGACAGCGCCACCTCCACCACCAGCGGGGCGGCGAGCGTGCCGAAGTCGACCACGCCGACCAGGCCGCGTCCGGCGATGGCGTCGATGTCCGACGGGTCGGTTCCGGGACCCTTGAAGCCGCGATACGGCACCGGCTCGGGCTCGCGGTCGGAAAAGGCGTGGCCGGTGAGGGGGCGGGAGAAGCGCATGGCGAAGTAGAGCTGCCGCGCCGGCGCCCAGCCGCGGGTTTCGCGGAACCCGGTGATGGAGCCGTCGGGATGCAGGGTCAGCCGCGACCACAGCACCTTGCCCGGATAGTTGTAGATGCTCTGGCGCAGGTCGATCAGCAGGTGCGCCGGCTTGTCGGCCGGGAACCGGTAGCGGTGCACGCCGACGCGCGGCGTCGCGGTCAGCTCGGCGCGCACGCCGGAGTCGGACAGGGTGACGGCGTAGTAGCCCGGCTCGGCGTGCTCGGTGTCGTGGCTGAAGCGTGAGCGGTAGCCGGAGCCGGGCGTGGCCGGGTCGCCGGGATCGAGCGGCACGGCGGCGCCCGCGACCGGCATCACCAGCACGTCGCCGAGGTCGGAATGCCCGGAGCCGGAGAAGTGGGTGTGCGAGAAGCCCTGGATGGTCGGGTCCTCGTAGCGGTAGCCGGCGGCGTGGGCGTAGGAATGGCGGAAGTCGCCGATCCAGGTGTCCGGGCTGAGCTGGACCATGCCGAACGGCATCGTGGCGCCGGGATAGGTGTGGCCGTCCGGCCCGGTGCCGATCATGGGATCGACGTCGGCAAAGGTGGAAGACCGGTCCGGCGCGGAGGCGGCAAGGGCCGAGGGGATCGTGGCGAACACGCCCAGGACGGCGATGACCGGCGCGAACCGGTTCATCGTGCGGATCGATAGCCTCACGCGCAGCCTTTCAGGTCTTCGGCTCCGACGCCTTGGAACCGGGATGTCGTCGCCGGAGCATGGTGGCGAAGGGTTGGCTGCCGCAAGCCGCGGCAGCGGGTCCTGCGTCCGGTCATCCGGCCAGACGTCATGCAGGTCCGTGCAGGACGGGCCGCCCCGGGTTCGCGTTCGGGCAGGAGATCGGTCGTCCGGGCGTGCTCCGCGAGTCGGACGCCGGAGGCGGCGGGGCGTCGTGCCTGGATGCCCAGGCGGAAGCGCCTCATGGTTTCCGGCACGCTGCGAGGCCGCATCCGATCGAACCGTCCGGAACGGGACGGGGATCGCCTCGGAGGCACGGTCCGTTGCCATCGGCGTTGCTGGACGTCATCCGCCTGACGGCTGACACCGGCCGACAGCCTGACCGCGCTCGACTGGGACCTGACCATGGCGGTGAACCTGCGCGCGCCGTTCGTGCTGTCGCAGATCGTCGGCAGGCACATGCTGCAGCAGGGCTCGGGGCGGACGGTCAACCTGGCGAGCCGGGCGGGGCTGGTCGCGATCGAGGGTCACGTGGCGTGTTGCGCGTCCAGAGCCGCGATCATCAGCCTGACCAAGGTGCTGTCGCTGGGGGTTGAGAACCTCGTGGTGGATGGCGGCTACACGATCCGGTAGCGTCCGGGACGACGGCTACAGGATCGGCTCCAGGCTCCAGAACCCGGTGGGCTGGCCGGTGTAGCGATACGGGATCAGGCTTCCGGTCTCCGTCATCTCGTCGCTGTGCTTCAGCTCGGCGTCGGCGATCGGCCGGATCGTGAACGGCACATGCGCCGCCAGGGCCATCCGCTGCAGCGTGATGTTGCCGGTCAGGTCGGGCTTGGTGACGTTGCAGGCGTGCAGCGCCTGATCAAAGGCGTCGGCGTTCCGATGCGTCGCCGTCAGCAGGCACGCGACGTCCGTGCCGGGAACGGGCCCAGTGCGGGCGGCGCGGCGCTGCAGGCCGCCAGAGCCGCGGCTCCTGCCAGAATATCCGTGATCCGCATCCCGTCACGCATCGCCTGGTTCTCCAGTCGGGTCATGTCGTGGCAGACCCTGTCACCATAGCCTAGCCATTCTCCAAGGGGATCGACGTGCTTTGTGTCTGTGGACGATCACGAGGTCGAGTGCGCGCACAGCGCCCTTGTGATCGTCGTCCACTCCTCCTCGACCGGGACGCGTGACGCCGTCTGGCCGGCGCGGCGATACCAGTAGCCGGCATTGGCCTGGTCGCCTTCCACGCGGTGCAGGTAGGCGTGCACCCAGTCGCAATCCGGCTCGCCCTCGCCCTGCTGGGCGCAGTCGTGCGCGCGGTTCCAGTCGTCCCTGCCGGCCCACCACAGCGCCCGCAGGGCGAGCGACAGGTCCGCTGGCGGCGTCGCCTCCGACAGGCTGTCCCGGAGCGCCTCGAACGATGCCATGTCGTCTTCCTCCCCGGGGGTCGGGATGCCATGCCCGACGCGCTGCCACCGGGATGAAGCGGATCCGGCGCCTGCCGGGTTGCATGATGGTGACCCGCCCTTGCGCTGCGATCATGTCGCAGGCCCACTGCCGGCTGACAGGAGGAGCATGGCGATGATCCGCTTCCACTACAGCCTGGCGCCGAACCCGATGAAGGTGGCGCTGTTCCTGGAAGAGGCGGGGCTGGCGTACGAGCCGGTCCCGGTCGATACCCGCAAGGGCGAGCAGTTCGCAGCCGCCTACAGGGCGCTCAACCCGAACAGCAAGGTGCCGTGCATCGAGGACGGCGACGCGGTGGTGTTCGACAGCAACGCCATCCTGCTCTACCTGGCCGAGAAGACCGGCCGGTTCCTGCCGGCAAGTCCCGCCGCGCGCGGCGAGATGCTGTCCTGGCTCATGTTCGTCGCCACCGGCATCGGGCCGTATTCGGGCCAGGCGGTGCACTTCCGCCATTTCGCGCCCGATCCCAAGGAGTACGGGGTCCGCCGCTACCTGTTCGAGGCCAAGCGGCACTGGGGCATCCTGGACGCGCGCCTGGCCGGCCGGCGCTACATACTGGGCGACGAGTACACGATCGTGGACATGGCGGCGTGGGGCTGGGCGCGGATGGTGCCGTTCGTGCTGGGTGCAAGCCCAACCGACCAGTCGGTCTGGGCGGAGCTGCCGAACCTGAAGCGCCTCCTGGACGAGATCGGCGCCCGGCCCGCAGCCGGACGGGCCGTGGCGCTCAAGGACCGGCACGCCTTCAAGACGGAGATGGACGACGAGGCGCGCCGGCACATGTTCCGCCACACGGTCGACGCCGGGTAGAACCGGCCGGCGTCCGGCCGGTCAAAGGCTTTCCGCAAGCAGCCGGTCGTAGTCCGCGGCGTCGAGCGGCCGGGGGTTGGTCGCGGTGGAATGATCGCGCATGGCCGCCTCCCCGATGCCGGCCAGGTGCTCCGTGCGCAGGCCCATGGCGGACAGCCGGTCCGGCAGGCCGAGGTCGCGGTTGAGGGCGACGATCGCCTCCGCCACGTCGGCGTCCTCGCCAAGGTTCATCGCCCGGCGCAGGGCCGGAAGCCGGGACGCGATCGCCGGCTCGTTGAAGCGCAGCACCGCCGGAAGCAGCACCGCGTTGAGCGTGCCGTGGTGCAGACGCAGCGCATGGAGGCCGCCCAGCGGATGCGACAGGCCGTGCACCGCGCCGAGGCCCTTCTGGAAGCACAGGCCGCCTTCCAGCGCGGCCATCATCATCTCCGTCCGCGCCTCCAGCGAGGCGCCGTTGCGCGTCGCCTCGACGATGGAGCGGATCGCACGCGACAGGCCGTCGAGCGCGATCGCGTCCACCGGCGGGTTGTACCGGGGGCTGAGATACGTCTCGATGCAGTGGGTGACGGCGTCCATGCCGGTGGCGGCGGTGAGCCGCGGCGGCAGGCCGAGGGTCAGCTCAGGGTCGCACAGCGCGGCGCGGGGGATCATGTGCGGCGAGATGACGCCGAGCTTGACACCGTCGCCGAGGGTGACGAGGGCGGCGCGGCCTACTTCGCTTCCCGTCCCCGCGGTGGTCGGCACGGCGATCACCGGCGGCTTGGCGTCGGTGATCAGCGGCGTCCCGCCGTTGATCGCGGCGTAGCGTTCCAGCGGGCCCGGATGGGTCGCGAGCAGCGACACCGTCTTGGCGAGGTCGATCGGCGAGCCGCCGCCGAGGCCGACGATGCCGTCGCAGCCGTGCTCGCGGAAGAAGTCGAGGCCGGCCCGGGCGGCGTCCTCGGTAGGGTTCTCCGGGCAGGCGTCGAACACGGGAACCGAACCGAGGCCGGCCGCCTCGATCTGGCCGGCCAATCCCGCCGCGACCACGCCGCGATCGGTGACGATCATCGGCCGGGTCACGCCGGCGAGATCCAGCTCGTCGCGGAGCAGGCGCCGCGCGCCCGCGCCGAACTGGATCCGGGTCAGGTAGGTGATGAGGTGCACCGACATCGTCGGCGTCCCGGAGCCTACGCCGCCCGCTGCCGGGTCAGGCCGGACTGCACGATCACCGCCAGCAGCAGGAAGGCGCCGCTGGCCAGGCCCTGATAGGCAGCGCTCAGCGAGCCGATCTGGTTGATGACGTTCTCGATCACCCCCAGCAGCAGCACCCCGGACAGGGCGCCCAGCATGGTGCCGACGCCGCCGGTCAGCAGCACGCCGCCAATCACCGCGGCGGCGATGGATTGCAGCTCATAGCCGGTGCCGGCCGAGGACAGGCCGGACGACAGGTGCGCCGCCAACAGGGAGCCCGCGAGGCCGGCCAGGGTGCCGGACAGGCAGTAGGTGGCGATCTTCACCCGCTCGACGCGCACGCCGAGCATGCGCGCCGCCTCCTCGTTGCCGCCAATGGCGAACACCGCGGCGCCAAAGCGGGTGCGGTTCAGCAGGAGGGCGGCGAGGGCGTAGGCGAGAAGGAGGATCACCACCAGGTTGCCGATGCCGAGCCAGGAGCCGTTGGCGAGGCGTCCGAACAGGCCGGGATCGGCGATCACCAGGCTTTCGCCGGCCAGCAGCACCGCCAGCCCCTTCAGCGCCAGCAGGGCGGCCAGGGTGACGATGAACGGCGCCATCCGCGCCCGCACGATCAGCAGCCCGTCGATCAGCCCGACCAGGAGCCCGACCAGCATCGGCAGCAGCAGCGCCGCCAATGCGCCATAGGGCGCGGCATAGGCGGCGAGCACGGTGCCGAGGCCGACCACCGAGCCCACCGACAGGTCGAACCCGCCCAGGATCACCACAAAGGTCTGGCCGATCGCCACCAGCCCGAGGAAGCTGGCCGCGGTGACGATGTCGCCGAGGTTGCCCGGATGCAGGAAGTCGGGGAACACGAGCCCGGCCGCCAGGGCCGCCACTACCAGCACGGCGATGGCGCCGCGCGACTGGATCAGGCCGACGATCCGCGCCCGTGATTCGGCGCGCGCCTCGGCGGTATCCGGCGTGGCGACGCTGGCGCTCACGCGGCACCGCGGCGGAGGTAGAGGGCGGCGACGATGAACGCCGCCTTCAGGATCTGCGCGTAGTTCGCGTTCACGTTGTTCATGATGAAGGACGCGTCCAGCACCACCAGCAGCAGCACGCCGAACACGGTGCCCAGCGTCGAGATGCGCCCGCCCGACAGGGGCGTGCCGCCGATCACCGCGGCGGCGATGGCGTCGAGCTCGAACTGCACGCCGATGTAGTTGGCGTCCGCCGCCCCCAGCCTGGCGGTGGCGAACACCCCGGCCAGACCCGCCAGCAGCCCGGACAGGCCGTAGACGAAGGCCAGCGTCGAGCGCACCGGGTGGCCTGCCAGCGTCGCCGCGGTGCGGCTGGCGCCGACGAACAGGGCGTAGCGCCCGGGCAGGGTGCGTCGCACCACGAAGGCGAAGGCGGCCGCCAGCAGCAGCGACACGATCGCCACCACGGGGATGCCGAGCGGCGCCATCTGGCCCAGCAGGGGGATCGGGCCGCCGAACGGCAGGTCCACCCGGGCGCCGCCCAGCAGCGCCTGCGCCAGGCCGCGCGCGGCCACCAGCAGGGCCAGCGAGGAGATCAGCGGCGCGATCCGCAGCAGGGCCACCAGGAGGCCGTTGAGCACGCCGCAGGCGAGACCGGCGGCGATGCCGGCGCCGATCGCCAGCCCCTGCCCCGCATCCACGGTGAGCCCGATCAGCGCCGAGGACAGCGCCATTACCGAGCCGACCGACAGGTCGATGCCGCGGGTGCCGATCGCCAGGGACTGGCCGAGGGCGATCAGGATCAGCGGTGCCGCCTCGAACAGCAGCGAGCGGATCACGGTCGGGTTGCGGAACCCGGGCGTGACCAGCAGGTCGAACGCGACCAGGGCGACAAAGGCGACGTAGACGCTCTGCGCGCGCCAATCGATCGACAGGCGGCGTCCGCCCGTGGGGCCCGGCGCGCCGCGCTCGGCGATCTGTCCGTCCGGAACCGCCGTCGTCATGGCGCGGTCCCGTGTGCCGGCGCGTCCGCGCCCGCGGCGCCGCCGGCGAGGAGCGACAGCACGTCGTCGCTGTCGCGGCCGGCGGTGTCGAGGCCGCCGGTCACCCGTCCCTCGTCCAGCACCACCAGGCGGCCGGACAGCTCGACCACCTCCTCCAGCTCGGACGAGGTCACCAGCACGCCGAGCCCTTCCGCCGCCAGGCCGCGCACCACCCGGTGCACCTCCGCCTTGGCGCCGACGTCGATGCCGCGCGTCGGGTCGTCGAGCATCACCATGTCGGGCTCGGTGCACAGCGCGCGCGCGATCAGCACCTTCTGCTGGTTGCCGCCGGAGAGCGAGGTGATCGGCGCGTCCGGGCCGGCGGCCTTGACGCCCAGCGACTGCACGTAGCGGCGCACCATGTCGTCGCGCCGGCGCCGGGAGACCACGCCGAAGCGCGAGATGCGCGGCAGCACCGCGGCGGTCAGGTTCTCGGCCACCGAGAGCTGCGCGAACACCCCTTCCGAGCGGCGGTCCTCGGACAGGAAGGCGAGGCCGCGGCGTATGCTTTCCGACGGGCGCGGGCTGGCGATCCGCCGTCCCGCCACCGACACGGTGCCGCGCTCCGGCTTCTCGGCGCCGTAGATGGTCTTGAAGGTTTCGGTGCGGCCGGAGCCGAGCAGCCCGGCCAGGCCGACGATCTCGCCGCGACGGACCTCCAGCGACACGTTGCGGACGCGGTGGCGCCAGGACAGGTCCGACACGGCGAGCGCCACCGCGGCGTCCGCCCTGCCCGGCCCGGCCTGCGCGCCGTGCGCCGCAGCGTGGTCCTTCTGCGCCGCCACCTGTTCGCGTCCGAGCATGGCGGCGACCAGGCGCGCGCGCGGCAGGGAGGCGGTCGGCTCGCTCGCGACCACCGCGCCGTCGCGCAGCACGGTCAGCCGGTCGCACAGGCGGTAGCATTCCGACAGCCGGTGGCTGACGTAGATCAGCCCGATGCCGTCGCGCCGCAGCTGCTCGACCACGCCGTACAGCAGCTCGACCTCCGCGCCGGACAGGGCGGAGGTCGGCTCGTCCAGGATCACCGCGCGAGCGCCGAGCGACACCACGCGCGCGATCGAGATCAGCTGCTGCAGGCCGAGGCCCAGGGTGCGCAGGGTGCGCCTGGGGTCGATCTCGAGCCGGTAGCGGCGGAGCAGCGCGCGGGCCTCCTCGACCATGCGCGCCCGGTCCACCAGGAGCCCGAACCGGCGCGGCTCGCGGCCGAGGAAGAGGTTGTCGGCGACGCTGCGCTCGGGGATCAGGTTGATCTCCTGGTACACCGCCGCCACCCCGGCCGCCTGCGCCGCGCGCGGGCTGTCGAACGACACCGGCCGCCCGTCGAGCAGGATGCTGCCGCCGTCGGGCCGGTTCAGCCCGGTGAGCAGCTTGATCAGCGTCGACTTGCCGGCGCCGTTCTCGCCCATCAGCCCGTGCACCTCGCCGGCCTGGAGGTCGAACGACACGTCGCGGAGGGCGCGGACCGGTCCGAACGTCTTGACCAGCCCGCGCGTCTCCAGCAGCACGCGTGTCGTCCTCAGTAGGTGGCGCCGCTCTTCAACGCCGCCTTGGCGTTCGCGGTGCTGTCGTAGAGCGCGTCCTTCATGATCTGCGCCTGCGCCACCTGGTCGCCGTTGAACCAGCCCTTCAGCGCCGCGAACGCCTTGGGTCCGAAGCGCGGGTTGGTCTGCACGTCGGCCTGCGCGTTGCCCTCGGCGATCGCCTGCACCAGCCCCTTGGTGCCGTCGATGGACACGATCTTGATGTCGTGGCCGGGCGTCTTGCCTGCCTGCTGGATCGCCCGCATCGCGCCCAGCGTCATGACGTCGGCGTGGGAGTAGAGCGCGTTGATGTCGGGGTGGGCCAGGAGAAGCTGCTCCATCACCTTCTGCGCGTCGGTGGCCGACCAGTTGCCGGTCTGCGCGGCGACCAGGGTCAGGCCGGGGTACTTCTTCAGCTGGTCCGCGAAGCCCTCCGTGCGCTGCGTCTCGACCGAGTTGCCGTAGGCGCCCTGGATCTCGACGATCCTGGCCTGGCCGCCGGTCGCCTTGTTCATCGCGTCGGCGGAGCGCTGGCCCTGGACCAGGAAGTCCGAGCCCAGGAAGGTGATGAAGTCGTGGCAGGGGGTGCCGGCGGTGGCGCGGTCGATGGTCACCACAGGGATGTTCTTCGCCGCCGCCTGTTCCAGCGCCGGCTGCAGCCCGGTGGCGTTCAGCGGCGCCACGATGATCGCCTTGGCACCCTGGGCGATCATGCTCTCGATGTCGGCGACCTGCTTGGCCTGGCTGTCGTTGGCGTTGGTGTAGAGCAGCCGCGACACCTTGGCCTGCCTGGCGGCGGAGCGCACCGACGCGGTCTCGGCGGCGCGGAACGGGTTCTGCTCGTTCTCCGACTGGGAGAAGCCGACCACCATGCCGGCAAGCGAGGCGTGGCTCGGGCTGGGGTTGGTGCAGCTGGCACTCGAGCTCGACTGCACCACCGCGCTGCCCGCGGTGTCCTGCTGCGCGAAAGCGGCCGGTGCGGCCAGCATGGAGGCGGCAGCGGCCGCAATGACGGAGAAGCGGCCGGCGCGGCGCGCGCTCCGGGCCGGCCTGTTGCCGCGGGACTCGTAGCTTCCCTGTCGAGACATGGATAAACCCCCTGTTTGACGGGCCTTCGCGACCCGTTCCTTGCACGCTTCCGCGCGATGCGACCCAGCCTAGGAAGATGTTTCTTGTCTGACAATAGGCCCGGGCTGTGGTTCGGTCGCGCCCCGATGTTTTCCTAGTGTAGCCGCTCGGCGATCCGGTCCGCCACCCGGAGCGCGTTGGCGACGATGGTGAGCGTCGGGTTCACGGCGCCGATGGAGGGGAAGAAGCTCGCATCGGTGACGTAAAGGTTGTCGAGCTCGTGCGCCTTGCAGTCCACGTCCAGCACCGAGGAGGCCGGGTCGGTGCCGAACCGGAGCGTGCCGGCCTGGTGCGCGGTGCCGCCGATCGGCGTGTCCTTGCCGAGGTAGAGCTCGCGGTCGAACAGGTGCGGATGGATGTCCAGCCCGTTGCACAGGCCGTGCAGCTTGTGCTTGAGCCGCTTCAATCCTTCCATGTTGGTCTCGGTGAGGTCGAGGTGGACCTTGCCGTTCTTGTAGAAGATGCGGTTCTGCGCCAGCGGCAGGTCCTCCGCCGTCAGCCAGAAGTCGATCGAGTGCTTGGCGATGTAGTCGAACGGCATCTCCGGCAGCCATTGCAGGAACTTCGGCAGCCCTTCGCCGTGCACCTGCACCCCGTCCGACTTGCCGACCATCTGGATGTGGCCGAGCGGATATTCCCAGTCGTCGCTGCCGAAGTAGAAGTCGTTCAGGCCCAGCGTCTTCTGGAACTTGGTCGGGTTCGGGATCTTCGATACCGCCAGCATGGTCGAGTTGTTGTGCCGCATGTAGTTGCGGCCGACCTGGTCCGAGCCGTTGGCAAGCCCGTTCGGATGCGCGTCGTTGGCCGAGCGCAGCATCAGCAGCGCGGAGGACAGGGCCCCGCAGGCAGCCACCACGATGTCGGCGGTGAACGTCAGGGGCTCGTCGTCGCGGATCACCTCCACCCCGGTGACGGTGCGGCCGGAGGCGTCGGTGGTGAGCTTCTCCACATAGGCGCGCGTCAGCAGGGTCAGGTTCGGGTGCGCCCGCAGCGCCGGGTCGACCGCGATCACCTGCGCGTCGGACTTGCCGTTGGTGGCGCAGGGGTAGCCGTCGAAGGCGCTGCACTTGCAGCACGGGCTGTCCGGCACAGGCACCCCGTCCTTTTCCGTCAGCAGCACCCCGACCGGCAGGTGGAACGGGTGGTGGCCGAGCCCCTTCAGCCCGTCGAACAGCTGCTGGATGCGCGGCTCGTGGGTGATCGGCGGGTAGGCGTAGGGCTTCGGCGACGGCGGCTCGGTCGGATCCTCGCCGCGACGGCCGTGCACCTGGAACAGCTCCTCCGCCACCTGGTAGTACGGCTCGAACGTGTCGTAGCCGACCGGCCAGGCGGGCGAGATGCCGTCGGGGTGCACGATGGTGCCGAAGTCGCGCTCGCGCAGCCGGAACAGCACCGAGCCGTAGACCTTGCTGTTGCCGCCGACGAAGTAGTGCAGCCCGGGATGGAAGGTGGCGCCGTTGCTGCTGTACCAGGTCTCGGTCGCCTGGTAGATGCCGTCGATGAACACCGCCTTGGTGTCCCAGTTCTCCCGGCCGCGCCGGAGGTAGTCGCCGCGCTCCAACAGCAGGATGCGCTTGCCGGTCTGCGCGAGCTTCCAGGCCATGGTGCCGCCGCCCGGGCCGGAGCCGACGATGATGACGTCGTAGTGCTGGAGGCTGCTCATGACGTGGGCGTTCCCGGTGCTGGTCGGGCGGGCAACGCCCACGGCATCGCCTTGTTCCGGAACCGGCCGGCTCCGCACGCGTCCTGCCCGCACGATCCACAGCCTGACACCGGCAGCGCCACGCACCCGGCGGAGATCCAGCATCCATGACCGGCCTCAGCTTCATCGTGGCGCTCGGCGTCCGCTACCTGCTGGTGGTGCTGTTCTTCCCGTTCAGCGCACTGGACAAGATCCTGAACTTCCGCGGTGCGGTGAGCCAGGCGCAGGAGATGGTGCCGTCGCGGGGTGCCGCGACGGTCATGCTGATGGCCGGCCTCGCGGTGGAGATCGTGATGCCGCTGTGCATCCTGACCGGATACTGCGATCGCCTCGCCGCCTTCATCATGGCCGGCTACTGCATGGTCACGGCGCTGCTGTGGAAGCGGTTCTGGGCCACCGGCGACTTCTGGGCCGGCAGCGACAGCAAGGGGCGCGGCCTGTTCTGGGACTTCCTGAAGAATTTTTCCCTCGCCGGCGGCTTCCTGCTGATCACGCTCGGCAGCCTGACCCTGTCCTCCTTTCTCCAGCATCCGTTCTCCTCGACCCATCCCTATGCGAACGCCGCCTATGGTCCGGTTGCCGGCGAGGGCACGCGTCCGTGAACGTCGTTCACATCGGTGGCGCCTGAGGCGGCGATGGAAAGCTTCGACAGCCGCGACCCGCGTTTCGACACCTACGTCCTCGGCAACGCCCCGCTGGAACAGCTCGGCGGCGGCTACCGCTGGATCGAGGGGCCGGTGTGGATGGCCGACTGGAACTGCCTCCTGTTCCAGGACCTGCCCAACAACCGCACCATGCGGTGGAGCGAGGCGGATGGGTTCTCGGTGTGGCGGGAGCCGTCGAACTACGGCAACGGCCAGACCCGCGACCGCCAGGGCCGGCTGGTCACCTGCTCGCATCGCGGCCGCTGCATCTACCGCACCGAGTGGGACGGCAGCGTCACCACCCTGGTCACCCATCATGACGGGAAGCGGTTGAACGCGCCGAACGACGTGGTGGTGAAGTCGGACGGCACGGTCTGGTTCTCCGACCCGCTCTACGGCCTGTCCAACGACTACGAGGGCGGGCGGCAGCAGAGCGAGCAGCCGCCGGCGCTGTATCGGTTCGATCCGGAGACCGGCGACATCCGGGTGATGGCCGGGGACTTCGACGGCCCGAACGGGCTCGCCTTCTCCCCCGACGAGCGCCGGCTCTACGTCGCCGAGACCGGCGACCAGACGCGGCCGAACCCGAAGCAGTACATCCGGGTGTTCGACGTGTCGCCGGACGGGCTGCACCTCGCCGGCGGCGACGTGTTCCACAAGGTCGAGCCCGGCTACTGCGACGGCTTCCGGGTCGACGAGGACGGCAATTTGTGGAGCAGTGCGGCCGACGGCGTGCACTGCATCGACCCAACCGGTCGGCTACTGGGCAAGATCCTGGTGCCCTATACGGTGTCCAACCTCACCTTCGGCGACCGCTACCGGTCGCGCCTGTTCATCGGCGGCTCGCACACGCTGTTCTCGATCTTCCTCAACCGGCGCGGGGTGCAGGTGCCATGACCGCCATCGCTCGGATCGCCCGGTTCAGCCTCACCAGCGCCGACCCGGCGCGCCTGGCGCGGTTCTACGGCGACGCCTTCGGCTTCGAGCGGCTTGCGACGGGGCGGCAGGACGCCCTGCCCTACGGCGTGCCGGGCCGGGCCACGGTGCACCGCCTGCGCCTCGGGCTGCAGGAGATCGAGCTGGTCGGCTTCGAGCAGGCAGGCGCTCCGTATCCGGCCGGGAGCACCAGCCATGACGGCTGGTTCCAGCACCTGGCGCTGGTCACGTCCGACATGGCGGCGGCGCACGAGCGCCTGTCGCGGCAGGACGGCTGGCACGGCATCAGCCAGGGGGGACCGGTGGCGCTGCCGGAGTCGTCCGGCGGCGTGACCGCGTTCAAGTTCCGCGACCCGGACGGCCATCCGCTGGAGCTGCTGTCGTTCCCGCCCGGACGGGCGCCGGGTGCCTGGTCAGGGCGGCTGGGGACCACGCCGTGCCTCGGCATCGACCACTCGGCAATCGTGGTCGGGGACGAGGCGCGCAGCCTCGCCTTCTACACCGGCCTGGGCCTCGCGGTGACCACGCGCTCGCTTAACCAGGGGGAAGCGCAGATCCGCCTGGACGACGCGCCGGAGGTCGTCGTCGGCGTGCTTGGCCTCGATCCGCCCGCTGCGCCCCCGCATCTCGAGCTCCTGGCCTACCATACCCCGCCGGTGCGGCCGGGTGCGGCGGGCGCTGCCGACATCGCCTGCACACGCACGATGATGGTCGCTGCCGACGCGTCGGAGCCGTTGCGGATGCTGCGCGATCCCGATGGGCATGCGGTGATGCTGATCGACGGCTAGAAAACGTTGTCGGTCAACGATCCGTTCCGGACGCGACGCAGTCCGGCAGTTTGTTCGTGATGGCCAGATCCAGCGGGAAAGGATTGGCCTGCTTGCGGTCGGGCTCCCGACAAGGCAAAGGGGCCGGCATTGGAAGTACAGGGTCGCGGCGGCCTTACAGGTGCCGCGTGATCCACTCGCCTGCCTTGGCGGCAGCAGCAAGGCCGCCGAAAAGCAACGTGCAAGCGGGTTGATCATTCTCGATCAACCGCTCCACCACGGTCAGCGTGAAGGCTTGAAGTGGCCGCAGCACGAACGAAACAGAGAAGACAAGGGATAGGACCAACCTCATACCATTGGCGATGGTGCCCAGGATCGCGTTGAGAAAGAACTCGACATGCGGCCAGCCAGCATCCTGCGCCCGCGGCAACGAGACCACGAACATGAGTTGTCTCAGCATCCCCGACGGCAGGTAGGAACGCAGATCCAACAGGCTCAACAGGAGGATTCTGGGCTCATAGTAGAGCTGAATTCTCAGTTCGTTTAAGAACTCGTTCCAATAGATAGCTTTGACGCTTCTTGAACTCGTCCATTGATCCAGAACCTGTGAGAATTCAAGAGCCAATAAGCCGCTTAGGTTGCTGCTTACAATCGTCCAGTGCAAGAGCAGAACATATTGGACAACCAGAAACAGGAAATAGATCAACACGTTTCTTGCAGGCTTTCGGCCGGACAGTTCCCTCAAAACGATGGACAACATTCTTGTGGCGGTGAATGACAATGCAAAGAAGAACCCGATCATGCAGATCTCAATGATGTCATCCTCGCGAGGGCCACCGATTGGCGTCGACCTGGAGCTGATGGATGCCAACATGAACACACTGATGAGCAGGGAGACCATGCCTGCCGAGCAAGCCAGTCTTCTGATCGAGAGCAATCGAGCTCCAAACAGCCTATCGATCACGCCCAGGGCGAAGCAGGCCTCCGCGCGGCCAAAGGTGTTCAACTTCACGTCGCTGAGGATCAGCCAGAAGTTCTCGACCCGACCCTTAAGCCGTTTCTGACCTGCCTTGCCAAGCCAGAAGTCGAAGGCGGCGCCGACCCCGCCGCAAGCGGCAACGGTTTCCAGGGCATCGCCAAGAAACGTGGGGCTCATTTCATGAGCTCCCTCCTGATTGATGGTCACCCGGAGGGTGCATCGCATCCCCCATGGTGTCCGCCTTGACGTGGGACGCATGTCCGTTTCAAGAGAGTTTAGAACGCTTGCGGGATGTCCGGGACGAACAGCCGCCCATCATCGATCGATCATCAGGCCCGAAGTCCGACATCAACCCCCGCTGACGTTGCGTCGAAGCAGGCGGAGGCGCCAAGAACAAGCCCAGGCCTCAGAACGACACCTCCGCCGGCACCGTCACCCGCAGCACCGACAGGTCGCCGGTGCGGCGCTTCCAGGCGTCCCGGATCGCCTCGATCGCGGCGCGGTCGCGTGCGTCGTCGGGATGGTCGATTACCAGCAGCTTCGAGCGCAGCCGCTGCGGCGTCGCGCCACGCGCGCCCTGCCATTGCCCGTACACGTCGATCACGCTCAGCCCGGCGGGAAAACGCGGCGTCACCTCGCGGTCGAGGAAGTCGCGCCAGGCCTGCGGGCTGACGCCCCCGTCGGGCCGGTCGGCCGGTCCGAGACCGAAATAAAGCCGCGTGTCGGCCCATCCGCGGGCCGCCACCGGATGCGCCGGATCAGCCGACGCGCAGCCGCCGAGCAGCGCGCCCGCGAGCAGCAGCGGGAAGAGCGGGCGGAGGCTGTCCGGGTTCAAGCGAGGCTCCTCGATGGATCACGCGATCGTGTCACGGAACCGTCGCGCCGTGTATCCTGCCCGCGCCCCCGAGCCGAAGGATCGCCGTGTTCGACCTGTCGACGGAGCCCGCACCCCAGGTCGACGCGCTGATGATCGCGGATGGCGACGACTTCGTCGGCCGCCGGACCGACGCGCTGGCGCTGGCGCTGGACGGGCTCGATGGCGACCGGCACCAGGGCGCCACGCGCCGGGCCGACGCGCGCACGCCCTGGCACCCGCGCGGCACACGCATCGCCAACACCCGGCAGGTCTCCCTGGTCTCGGTCGAGGAGTGCGACGAGATCGCCGCCTTTCTGGGCCTGTCCGCGATCGACCCAGGGCTGCTCGGCCCCAACCTGGTGCTGCGCGGCATCCCCACGCTGAGCCTGGTGCCGCCGGCGACGCGGCTGCAGTTTCCGTCCGGCGCCACCCTGTTCGTCACCGAGCAGAACATCCCCTGCCGCCATCCCGGCGCCCGGATCGCCGCCGCGCACGGCGATCCGGGCCTTGCCGTCGCCTTCGGCCGCGCCGCCAGCGGACGGCGCGGCGTGGTGGCCCTGGTCGAGCGCCCGGGCACCGTCCGGTGCGGCGACCCGGTGCGCACCATCCCGGTCCGCAGCGTCCGTCCGCACCTGCCGCGCGTGGTCGCGTGAGCGGTCGGCGGCCCAATTGTCAGCGGCTCGACCGGTCAGCGGGCCGGCAGGCCGCGGGCGAGCCGGCGCATGCCGTGCACGATCGCCCACACCGTCCAGACGAGCCAGAGCACGCCCAGGCCCCACGGGATCACCATGAACACCAGGCCGATGCCGAAGGTGATGGCGCCGAGACCGAGGATCACCGCGTGCAGCGCGCCGATCGCCAGAAAGGCGAGCACGCCGTGCCAGAAAATCCGGATCTGCCAGTCGAGGTGGCTGCGTGCCGCGCCGAAGCTGCGGCCGCGTCGCCAGTAGGCCAGCGCCACGGCCACAAGGGCGGTGATGCCGGTGAGGAAGCCGAGGATGAGGAGGATGTAGTTCAGGCTCGCCAGGTCGCGGCCGGCCCGGTCGTCGGGAACGAACCAGGCGTCGCCGGCCCCTGCGAACGCGTTGTATCGAACGGTCATCGGAACTGCTCCGGAGGCACGACGCCTCGCGACCACCCACATCGCAAGCGCCGTGCCAGGATCAACCCGTTGGAGTCCGGCTTCGCCGCCGGGTGGGAATGGACAAACGCGCCAGCCTTTGGTCCGGCGCGCCACCCGGCCTTTGTTCCGGCCGCCATCACGGCACGGCGCGGAACAGCTTCAGCGACAGCCTGCGGCCGGTCGAGTAGTTGATGCCCTCGATCAGCGCCAGCTGCCGCAGCAGGAGCCCGTCGGCGGCCGAGCGGGTGCGGAACGCTGCCTCGTCGCGGCTGCCGACCAGCGCCAGACCGCAGCGCCGGTCGCCGGACAGGAAGTCGGCCGCGGCGGGGGCGTTCACCAGGCGGGTGTCCTGGCCGGCGAGGAACACCAGGCTCGGCTCGCTGAACGAGGACGAGGCCAGCACGCTGTCCGGACACGGCCGCACCAGCGCCACCGTGCGGGCGATGCGCGGGCTGAGCCAGATCGCGTCCAGCTGCGGCAGCACCGCCGTGAACAGGCCGAAATAGATGATCACCGCGGCGCCGCACACCGACAGCAGCCCGTCCTGCACCCGGTACCGCAGCAGGAGGAACGCCGACAACAGCAGCAGCGGCATCGACAGCACCGGGATCAGCAGCGCCACCGGCGACAGCACGTGCTGCAGCCGCCACAGCAGCACCGGGCCCGCCGCCGCCAGCGCGAGCCCGATGCAAAGCCAGAGCAGGCCGTAGGCGGCCAGCAGCGCCCGTCCCCAGCGCGCGGCCGGCCAACGCCATCCGCCCGGCTGCGCCACCGCGGCCGCGGCCAGGAGGGCGATCGCCGGGTAGGCCGGCAGCACGTAGTGCGGCAGCTTGGTGGCGATCAGTTCGAACACGAGCCAGTGCGGCACGATCCAGCACAGCAGGAACCGTATCGCGGCGCTGCGCCGCCTGGACCACACGAACGGGACCGCCATCGCCGCGAACAGGGAGCCGGGCCAGAACGCGACCGCGAAGGCCACGACGTGGGTGCCGGGCGGCAGGCCGTGCGCCTGCTGCCCCGACGCGACCTTGCCGAGGAAGTTGGTGCCCACCGCGCGCTGGAAGAACAGCCCGTGGCTGCGCAGCGCGATCGCCACGCACCAGGGCAGCACGATCGCCAGCATCAGCGGCACCCCCCAGGACGGGCGCAGCCGGCGCCACCAGCCGACGCGGCGCTCGACCAGCGCCAGCGCCAGCGGCGTGCCGAAGGCCGGGATCAGGATCACCGGTCCCTTCAGCATCAGCCCGGCCCCGAGTGCCGCCCAGTACAGGGCGGCGACTGCAGGCGGGGTCCGGCGGGTGGAGCCGCGGTCGCTCCAGGCGCGCAGCAGCGCCGTCTGCGCGGCCATCACCGCCGCCAGCAGGCAGCTGTCGATGGTGGCCAGGCGGCCCTCGGCGGTCATCAGCACCGACACCGCCAGCATCAGCGCGCCCAGCAGCCCGGCGGTCGGGCCGAACAGCGTCGTGCCCATCCGTGCCGTCAGCAGCACCGACAGCACCACCGCCAGCAGGGTCGGCAGCCGGTAGGCCCAGACCTCGCGGCTCCCGAGCGTGCCTGTGGCCGCCACCGCGGCGGCTTCCAGCCAGTAGATGCCGGCCGGCTGCAGGTAGCGCGGCTGGTCCTGGAACCGCACGTCGACCAGGTCGCCCGAGCGCAGCATCTGCGCGCTCGCCTCCATGTAGCGGGGCTCGTCGCGGTCGAACGGCGGCAGGCTCGCCCGCCCCGGCAGGAACAGGGCGGTCACCAAAGCGAGGATCAGCGCGGTGTGCCGGGAGGTGAGCATCGGATCTCCGCCGGGCGGGGACGGCGCGCCCCCGACCCCGCCGGGGCCCGGTTGGTCAGCGTTCCGTCAGCCGGTCCGGGACGTGGGTGCGCGACTGCAGCCAGATCACGCCGGCGGTGTCGCGTATGCCGACCAGGGCGCGGTTGAGGTTGGTGTATTTCGAGCTGCCGTGCAGGCGGGCGCGGTGACGGACGGGATAGCAGATCAGGGCGCTGCCGTAATGCCCGAACAGCGCCGGCAGGAACCGGTGCACGCCCTCGAACTGCGGCAGGCGCAGGAAGTCGGCGCGGCGGAACAGCTTCATCGGCGCGCCGGTGTCCGGGCAGCCGTCGTTCAGCAGCCGGCGGCGCAGCCCGTTGGCGAACCGGGTGGCGAAGCGGCGGGACAGGGTGTCGTGGCGCTTGAGCCGGATGCCGACCACCAGCGGCCCTGGCACGACCGGCCCCGCTTCCAGCGCCTGGGCCAGCATCGGCGCGATCTCCGTGGGGTCGTCCTGGCCGTCGCCGTCGATGGTGGCGATCCAGGTGCCGCGCGCCGCCTCGATGCCGGTGCGCAGCGCCGCCGACTTGCCGCAGCGCCGGTCGTGGCTGACCACCCGCAGGCCCGGCAGCACGTCGCGCGCCGCCAGCAGCGCGGCCACGGTGCCGTCGGTGCTGCCGTCGTCGACGAACACCACCTCGTGCGGCGGCAGGGAGCGGAACGCGTCCGCCATCTCGGCGCAGACCGGGCGGATGTTCTCCGCCTCGTTCAGCACGGGCACCACGACGGCGAACTGCAGCTCGCGGCCTGCGGCGTCTTCGCCCGTCGCAAGGGCCGGGATGGGCCCGCTCATCGGTGCGGCGTCTCCAGCCAGCGCCCGTCCGCGGCGCGGAACGTCGTGACGCTGCGCGCCTCCAGCAGGGGGAGCAGGGGGTCGGCGACGTCGCCGGCCTTGAGCGCGCGGCCCGGGTCCCGCTGCACCGCGGCGACGCCGCCCGCGTCAAGCGCCCGGCG
>CAXTOD010000004.1:0-33708 GCA_964245705.1 uncultured Acetobacteraceae bacterium | reverse complement strand
GCCCTGCACCCTGGGCAACCGGCCGAGCTCGGCCTCGATCGACGCTCGGGCCGCCTGCGGGTCACCGCCAGCGGCACGGATCAGGCCCGCCGCCGCTCCCTCCTCGTCATCAAGAAGTGCCTTGAGCAGATGCTCCGGCGTCAGGCGCTGGTGATACTCCCGGGTGGCGATGGTCTGTGCCGCCTGCAGGAAGCCGCGCGACCGTTCGGTGAACTTTTCAAGATCCATTGTCCTGTCCCTTTTCATCAGGCGACTGGGAAGAACGGGCCCATCCTGCATTCCTCCAAGAGGCAATGCTGGAGAACCCCATCGCGACCTGAACTGGGTTCCCGATGTCTTTAACTCAAGGGCGGAGGGCCGTTCCGGTACGAGGAACCCGAGGCTCGCGGGCCGGAACCACCCCGCCTCTGCCGCCATCAGGACCAGACAAGATCATCGGAGCCAGCGCAGGCTTGAGGCGCTCTTCTCTACAAGCCGGTCAAGCTCATGCGCTCAGCCACGACCGTCAATGGGGCCACCATCCAGCCGACGGGTGCTCACGTGCCACAGGAAGCACCACGACAGATCAACCGAGTCTCGCTTTTGGACACGGGCTCGCAACTGGTCGGGCATGGGTCAGGGCGGGCCCGCGGCTCCTGCAAAGTCCGCCTTCACACCACGCAGCCATGAGGTTGCAGCCACCCCGTTCTTGCCTGACCTAGACCTTCTATTCCATCAAGTCGCTGCGGGCCTTGCTGCCTGTTACCATCAGGAGACTCGGCTACGGTTTATGTGGTAACGAGTTGTTGTATTTTCACCGTCCGCCTGATCTAATGGTCGATCAACTGGCATACGCCAGCACAGCGGACGAGCTGGCTTCCGCCAGGTGGCCAAGCGGCGAAGCGCGTAGTCCGGCGATCATGTCTTCGTTCACCTGGATCAGGCCTTCGGTCGAATGATCGGTGTCGCCCATCGCAGCTATCGTTTCGCGCAAGACCACGAGACCAAGCGACATCAGGTCCGATTTGAGCACCTGTGGCAGCCCGTTGTTCGAGCTTCCAACATCCCGAAGCAACAGGGACCAAAGCTGCTGGTTCTTGACCAGGCCACGCATCCGGCCACCTTCGCTACCATTCCGATCCAGCAGCCGGTTGACGAACGCGAACGCTGCAGCCTCCGTTTCCCGGGGGGACAGGGCACTCCCTTCGGATCGACGGTATTGATGTGCACCGTAGCTCATGAGCAGACCTGTAAAGGAGGATGAAGACCAGCGGGACCATGCAAGCGAGCGTGGCCCCGCCTAGCCAGAGTCAGCCGCGGAACAGCGACAGGATCGACTGGGACTGCGAGTTGGCGATCGACAGAGACTGGATCGCCAGCTGCTGCTTGGTCTGCAGCGAGGTGAGCCGGGCGCTGGCGGTGGACAGATCGGCATCAGTCAACGCGCCAACGCCGGTCGTCAACGCGTCGCTCAGGTCGCTGGTGAAGCTCTGCATGCCGGTGATCTGCTGCGTCGAGGCGCCGAGTGCGGTGCTGATGGTGTTCATCTTGGTGATTGCGCTCTGGATCGTGGTGATCGCCGCCTGGCTCGCAGTCAATGTCGTTCCAGCGGAGATGTCAGCGGCACTGGTGCTGCTCGAAGCCGTCAGCCCTTTCCCGGTGACGTTGATCGAACCGTCGTTCTGGATCACCGCGTTGTAACCGTTCGAGTTCATCGCGTCGACCAGCTTGCCCAGCATGGTGCTGGTTGACTGGCTGGTTGTATCGACCTCGACAAGAACGACGTGGTTGGCATTCGCGCCGGTCGTCTCCTGCGCCGTCGAGTTGACTCCGCTTGCATCGAACTCGAAGGTCGTCGTCGTGCCGTCACCGTTCGTCAGCACCACCCCGCTGCCGTTGGCAAAGTCCGACGCGCTGAGGTTGGTCGTCGTCGCGATGTTGACCCCGGTGGCCGACGAGTTGATGACCTGCTGATCGGTCGATGTGCCGGTCCCAGTGGTCGCGGTTCCACCGGTCGCCAGGTTCGCCGTCAGACCGAGCGCGTTGCTCAGGACGTCCGCACCGCCGCCGCCGATCAAGGCCGCCTGGTTGGCGATCGTCAACGTCGTGCCCTGGAGGCCGGTGACGATGTTCGCAGTTCCGTTGGTCGCTCCACCCCCGGTGTCCGCCACCGAAGTCAGCACGTTCACGCCATTAAAGGTCGAGTTGCGCGCATAGTTATTGATCTGGTTGATGGCGTTGGCGACCTGGGTCTGCATGGTCGACTGGTCGATTCCGGTGGTGCCGGCCTGGGTAACGGTCTGCTGAAGCGTCTGCAGCGTCGAGATGATGTCGGAAGCAGCCGTGTTCGCCGTGTTGACCACCTGAGCGCCGAGCGAAAGGCTGTCCGAGACTGCAGAAAGTCCTGCGATGTTGCCGGTCATCGACTGCGAGATGGCGTAGATGGCGGGGTTATCGGAGGAGGTCGAGACCTTCTTGCCGGTCGACACCTGGTTCTCGGTGGCGTTCAGCGCGGTCGTCGTGGTGGACAGCGACTCCAGGGCGGCCATCGCCGCAGTGTTGGTGTTGATCGAGAGCGTCATGGTGGGTCTCCTATGAGGGGAAGTCGAGCGAGAAAATCATGAGTTCGTTAAGGGAGTCTCTACGAGATCCTTCCCGATGCCGAACCGTTCCTGGTTCTCGTCGTGGATCATCACCCGAAGCAGCTTGAGCGCCTTGTAGAAGTCGTCCTTCCTGAACGAAGCCTCGACGAGACGGAGAGCATCGGCGGCCCGCGGAGGCAGATCCGCCTGCAGCCTTGTCAGCATTGTCTGGACATCGGCCGCTGCTGCGTCACGCTCCTCCGGCGCACCGACATAAGCGGTCTGCAGATTGTAATAGAGCTGGCGCATGACAGTCTCGGCCTCGTGGGGGGCCATGATCTGCTTTCCGAACAGGAAGCGGGCATGGGACACCAGCTCGACACGACACTTGCTGCGGAACCGGATCGTGGCTCCGTTGACGACCATCATCTCGCCAGGCCGCAGTTCCAGAACGAGATGAGACATGTGGCACCGTATCCTCGCGGCAAACCCGATCGCAGCCGACGCGGGTTGATTGTACTATCGGTCGCATTAACAACCGGTCAAAATCGTTCGTCCGCTAGAGATAAGCTGCTAGGGACATGCCCTTCATGTCGGCGATCAGCGTATAGGAGGCAGTCAACTGGTTCTGGGTGGCGCTGATCTCGGTCGACAGCGTGGCCGCGTCACTGTTCTTGGCCGTGCCGAGCTGCGTTGTCAGCGCGTCCGAGACCGAGCTCAGCATGTTGGACTGGCTGGCGAGCTCAGCCTGTGTCTGCCCGAGATGGCCGACGGTGTCCGTCAGGCTGCTGTTGATGGAGCCGACCTGGGCTGCGGTGTCGTTGACCAGGGCGGAGAAGCCTGTACTCGTTGCATCGGCCTGGTCCAGATTGCCGACGACGGCCAGGGCACGCATCAGGTCGCGGATCGAGGAGCCTGTGGATGTGGCAGTCGGCGTAGTACCTTCGGTCGCCACGAACCCGACTGCGATGTTGTCCTGTTCCCCTACCGCCACCGCGTGCACCAGGCCTGTCGCAGTCGGCCCATCGACGCTGAGGGCAGGCGAGAAGACCGATTGTCCGGCCGTATTGTCGGAAGCGGCGGCGAGGGTTGCAGTCTCGACCGATGCCGCGCCCGTTGTTCCGACGGAGGCGACGCTGGCCGAGATGGTCTGGAAGAAGGGGCTGCTGGTGATGTTCGACGGGTCGGTCACCGGCGCCGTGTCAGACACGTTCCCCCCAAACACGTATCGCGAGCCGTCCTGGGTGTTCAACAGGGAGCCCAGTTCGTTCAACGAGGACCGGGCCTCGGCCGCTGCCGCCGAGACGCTGGCGGCGCTCTGGTTGCCTTGCAGGCTGGTCAGAGACGTCTGCAGCGCCGTCGCGATGCCGGTGATGCTCGACATCGCGGTCTGGGTGATCGAGAGGGTGTTCTGGGCCGACGTGACGTTCTGCTGCCAGGCGGCCACCTTGGTAATCTGTGGCTGCAGGTCCAGCGCCTGGTAGCGCTGGTCGCCGAGACCGGCATAGCTGTCGGACAGGACGCCAGAAGAAAGCTCTCCCTGCAGGGCGGCGTTCTGCGCGTTGAGCTGATCCACCGCGCTGGTGAGCGGCAGCATCGTCGAGGTGGGGGCGCCCGTTGCGCTCTGGATGGTCATGGCGGCGTTCAGCTGATGGCGTCGATGAGGGAGGTGAACATGGTCTGCACCGCCGAGACGACCTTGGCGTTGGCCTCGTAGGCGTTCTGCAGCGACACGATCGAGGCCATCTGGTCGTCGACCGATACCCCGGAGACCGAGGCGACCTGGGTGGTCAGGGCGGTCTGGATCGCCGTCTCGTCGCCCAGGCTGCTGCCTGCCTGGCTGATCGTCGAGGCCTGGGAGCTGACGACGGTGGAGGCGAGGGAGGCCAGGTCGGACGAGCCGGAATAGGGTGCCGAAAGCGTTCCGTTCGCGCCGAGTCCGGTCGAAGCCGGGGCCGGCTGCGTCACGCCGTCCTGGACGTCCGGTCCGAGCGCATAGTTGATCACGCGGTTGATCAGGGTGGTGTCGGACGTCCCCCGATCCGCATTGACGACAAAGCCGGATGCGCCGGTTGCGCTGCCGGTTACGTCATGGCTTCCGTCCCGGATGATGCTCGGGTCAGCCGTCACGGCCGGGTTGACCTGGACCACGTTGGAGAAGCCGAGCTGCCCCGCAGGCGAGGCCAGAGTGGCGTCGGAAGCTGGCAGGGTGCCGCTGCCGTCGGTGAACAGGGTCAGCCCTTGTGCATCGAAACGGGACGCCAGCGTCTGGGAGAAGGAGTCCAGCTCGGCCTGCATGGTCGGCAGCACCTGGTCACGCAGCGCGATGTTGGCGCCGAGGGTACCTCCGGCGAGGCTTCCGGTGACGTCGCGGCCGTTCAAGGTGATTGCCGGAATAGAATTCGGATAGGCGTCGGAAACGCCTACGGTGGCGTTGACGGTGGACAGCGGCCCGGACGACGCGTGCGTCGGCAGGGACAGGCCGTCGGCAGTGGTCACCAGCATATCGCCGGCGGAGGTTTCCGTGAACTGCACCGAAAGCACGTTCGACAGGGATGTCATCGCGGCGGCGCGCTGATCCTCAAGGTCGGCGGTGCTGATGCCGGTGATGCGGCCGTGCTCGATCTGGTTCGATAGCGAGCCGATCAGCGCGAGGTTGGAGTTGACGGTGCCAACCTCGTTGACGATGGATTCCTGCGCCGCCTGTCGCGCGGTCTGATAGCTTCCGGCCGTCGTCTGGATGGTCGAGGCCAGGATTCCTGCGGCGGTGATGACGGCCTGCTGGCTGGCGGAGCTACTCGGATCGGCGTCCAGGGTGATCAGGCTCGACTGGAGGTTGCCCACCTGGTCGGGAAGCGTATCGCTGCTGCCAGAGTCCGAACTGGTCGAGCCCTGGAGCGCGGATATGGTGGTCAGCCCGTTGCTGGTCGTGGTCAGGCTGGATACGGTCGCGTTCTGGCTGTAGAGGCTGTTCTCGAGCGCCGTGTTGATCGTCCGCGTCGTCAGCCCGACGACGACGCCGCTCGCCTGCCCGTCCGCGGTCCGGGACGAGATCGACGACTGTTCCACGGCATAGCCGGCGGTGTTGGCGTTTGCCACGTTCTGCGACGCGACGGCCATCTCCGCCTGGAGGGCGGCGAGGCCGCTGTTCGCAATGGACAAGGACGCGTCGAGTCCCATCTGGATCTCCAGGTCGCGGGGGCGTCGATCCTTCTCGCAACCCGGCGATGATGAGGGCTAATCCTTAACAAGCCGTGAATCCTTACTGCTTCATGGCCAGGACGGTCTGGAGCATCTCGTTCGCCGTGGTCACCACCTTGGCGTTGGCGCCATAGGCGTTCTGGGCGGTGATCAGCTTGGTGAGGTCCGAGTCGAGGTTGGTGGTGGAGCTCTCGACCGAGGAGGTCTCGAGGTTGCCGGCACCGTTCGCGCCAGCAAGGTTGATCATGGCCGCTCCCGACGCGGAGGTCGCGGTGTAGGCTTCGCCGTCCTTCGACGACAGGCCGTTCGAGTCCGCGAAGGTCGCCAACGGCACCTTTCCCACCAGCTGCGTCTTGTTGTTGTCGAAGGTGGCCATGATGCTGCCGTCGGAAGTCATGGTGATGCCGGTGTAGTTGCCACTGGTCACGCTGTCGGTGCTGATGGTCGCGTTGGAGCCCACGTCGTTTGGGTCGGTGGCCATTGTGGTGCCGGACGACGAGCCGATCGTCCCGAGGTCGACGGTCATGGTCTGCGACGTGCCATCAAGGGTGGTCGGAATGCTGAAGCTGGCTGTGGAGTCGGTGGTGGTGTTGGCAGCGCCATAGGTGGGTGCGGAGGTCGATCCGACATTCGTCTGCTGCGCGATGGAGGCGATCTGGCCGGACGCGTTGAACTTGACCTGCGCGCCGGCGCTGGGAGCGTTCGCACCGTCAATGGTGGCCGAAACGTTCCAGGCATCATCCGACTGGGAATAGGACCATGCGAGGTCGATGCTATGCGGAGCGCCGGAAGCACCATAGATTGTCTGGTTCTGGCTGATCGGCGTGTCCGATCCAGCGTTGGGTGCGGCACTCGCGGCAGCGACGGTGGCTCCCGGCAAACTGGCAGCGTAGGTGATGGTGCCGGTCTCGCTCGGCCTGAAGACGACGTTGGCCACGTTGATTGTCTGCAACGAGCTGGTGTCGAGGTTCCCGTTGGAGTCGACCATGTAGCCCTTCAGGTACTCGTTGGACGAGTTCACCAGGTAGCCGGTGCTGTTCTCGGTGAAGTCGCCGTTCCGGGTGTAGTAGTCGTTGGGCTGGAAGCTTTGCGACGTGCCGGTCGATGCACCGTCGGTCTCCGAGACGTTGAAGAAACCGTTCCCGGAGATCGCCAACGCCAACGCGTCGGTGCTCGACGTGATCGTACCCTGTGCGTTGTTCTCGGATGCCGTCGACGCGACGACGGTTCCAGAAATCTGCGAGGCGGTCGAGTTCAGAACATAGTCTGAGAAGTCCGTGTTCGTCGCCTTGTAGCCGATGGTCTGGCTGTTGGCGATGTTGTTGCTGATGTCGGTGAAGGCCTGGGACTGGGCCGCAAGACCGCTGACCGCCGTATCGAGTGCGCCGAAGATCGACATGCCTGCTCTCCTGCCGGACCACGCCGGATGCGTGTCGGACCACGATCAGCAGGAAGCATGCCACTCGATAATCGCCACTTTCCTTTGCAAATCACGCAGGAAGCGCAGCCAGATCAGTGCCGGGCGGCAGATTATGCCGGGCAGCTCCTGCCTGCGGCATCCGGCGGCAGCCGGCCCCTCCGCGATGCTGCCGGCCAGCCGGCTG
The DNA here is from genome assembly GCA_964245705.1 of uncultured Acetobacteraceae bacterium. GTDB lineage: Bacteria > Pseudomonadota > Alphaproteobacteria > Acetobacterales > Acetobacteraceae > Lichenicola. Next base: position 26,342 of record CAXTOD010000004.1, on the reverse strand, counting down.
GCCCGCGGCTTGCAACTCGCTTGGTCGGAGGGTGTCCGATGTCGATGACGAGCATGTTTGCGGCCAACACTGTCGCGGGCCCGGCCTGTACGCTGACAAGCACCCAAACCCAGGGTGTCGGCACTTCGCCTGACGGCTCGTTCTCGTCGCAGGTCGCCGCGATCTGGAATCAGCCTTCATCTCCTTGCAACGCTGCAGGACCAGCCTCTTCAGCAAACCTTAACGATCATCCGGTAGGTTCCTCGGCATCGGCCTCCCGCACGCCAGGAAAGACGGAGACGGGCACCGCGTCGAAACCGGACGGGACGCAGGCAGAACCGCCTGCATCGGGGAGCCAGACCATGCAGCCGGTTTCGGCCCGAAACCCTCGCCAGGTTGCCGGAACACGGGGCGGAGCATCCGCCGCGGGAACCGATGCGGCCGACGCGGCAGGTCCGGCCAAGCCCGCCGACGACGGCTCGGCGGATGACACGCAGCCGGCGACACAAGGCGCGACCGGCGCGCCTGCCAAGCCGATCCGCAAGCTTTCGCAGGCGACAAGCGCCCGACCGGATGACGGAACAGTTCCTCCCGCCTCGTTGGTGGTGCCGCCTGCCGGCGCACTTGCGCCGCCTGTCCATCTTCCCGGTGCGGACGAGGAACCGCGTGGCAACGGTCCAGCCGACGGATCCGCCAAGACATCGAGAGCCAGCCATGCCATGGACGATGCGACGCGGCCCGCTGCCGTCGACGGCGCCGGCAGGACGACATCCCATCAAACGTCCGACAGCGAGACGACCGGTACAGGAGCGGGAGCGGCGTCGGGAACATCCCCGCATCATGGTTCAGGGCCGGCAAGCGAGGACCATGATCGAACGCAGGCGGTCGACCTGCCGACGGCGAACACCATGTCGGCGTCAAGCCTGCTGTTGACGACGGAGCCGGCGCTGGCGACGGGTCTGGTTGATGCATTTCCGGCCGCCGCTGCCGGTCCGGCCGTCGACCCTCCACCGGTTGCACCCTCCGTTCCAGCGGCGCCGGTGGATGCGACGGGCGCGTCGGCACAGGTGGGCACATCCCTGCTGACCCTGGCCTCGGGCACGGACGGATCCAGCCAGCTGGCGCTGTCGCTGCATCCGAAGGACCTGGGAGATGTCCACATCCAGCTCACGCGCGGCGCCGACGGCGCGGTCAGGATCGTCGTCGCCGCGACCGAGCCCGCAACCCTGCGCAGCCTGATCACCGACCAGGCTCATCTGCACGCAGCACTCGATGCCGCTGCCGTGCCTGGCGCCGACCGGCATGTGAGCTTCGAGCTGGCGCCGGCTTCCACCTCGCCTGATGCCGGCACAACCGCGGACCGTCAGCCGGACGGTTCGAGGTCGTCCGACGGCAGGGCCGCCACGGACATGCCCGGCCAGGACGGGGACAGGCGTTCCGGAGACGGTCGGCAGGATCGTCCAGGCGGACAGCCTGCAGCGGCCACGCTTGGCGGCGGTCTCGACCGGTCGTCGCCGTTCTCGTCCACCAGGACGCTCCTGCTGCGCCACGGCAGCATCAACATCACCGCCTGATCAGCAGAGGCACGCCATGAGCACGACCATCTCGTCTTCCACGGACCTCCTTTCTGCTGCCGAGGCGGCGGCCAAGAAGGCCAACACCGCCAACGCCGCAAGCAGCGCGTCGGGCGGCAGCAGCAGCACGAGCAGCGACGCGCTGTCCTCGCTCACCAGCAACTACAACCAGTTCCTGACCCTGCTTACGACGCAGCTGCAGAACCAGGATCCGACCAGCCCGATGACGTCCGACACCTTCACCAGCGAGCTCGCCCAGTTCGCCGGCGTCGAGCAGCAGATCCAGACCAACACCAACCTGACCCAGCTGCTGTCGCTGAACCAGGACAACGAGGTCAGCCAGGGCACCTCGCTGGTCGGGCGGCAGGCGGTGGCCTCCTCGAGCCAGCTTCCGTTGCAGAACGGCTCGGCCGAGCTCCAGATCAGCCCCAAGGCGGCCGAGACCGTCGGCATCGCCATCACCAACTCCGCCGGCAGCGTGGTCAGGACGCAGACGCTGTCGCTTCCGGCCGGAACCACGAACTGGACCTGGAACGGGCAGGACGATTCCGGCAACACCTTGTCGGACGGCAGCTACAGTGCCGCCGTGGTGACGCAGGACAGCAGCGGCAACGCGACCGCCGTGCCGTTCAGCGTCGTCGGCACCATCACCGGCGTGTCGAAGGACGCCTCCAACGGTGTGGACGTCGACATGGGGTCCAGCACCATCGACATGAGCAACGTCACGTCCCTGCTCAACTCCGGCACGGGCGGCGGCAGCGGTAACGGCACCTCGACCTCATCCTGAGCAACCCGGTCAGCTGGGCCGCCCGGCAGAAACTGCCGGGCGGTTAAGGTTTGGGTAACGGAAGGATGGCATCCTGTGCTGGTCGGCAACAGGCCGGCTCCCGGGATGACACCATGATCTGGAACCTGCCCTTCACCCCGATCGAGACGGGCACGCCATGAAGCCCCTGCTGGACGGGCTCAAGGCGCTCGGAACTGCCCGCCTCGCGGCCATGGGCGCGGTCGCGGTCGGCATCCTGGCGATGCTCGCGGTGCTGGTGTCGCAAGGCGGCAGCCATCCGCAGATGTCGCTGCTTTATGGCGATCTCGACCTGCGCGAAGCCGGACAGATGGCGGAGCAGCTCGAGAAGGCGCACATCGCGCACGAGCTCGGGCCGCAGGACGACCGGCTGCTGGTGCCGGCGGACCAGGTCGCCGCCGCGCGGCTGCTGCTGGCCAAGAACGGCCTGCCGTCCGGCGGCTCGGTGGGCTACGAGATCTTCGACCGCGGCGACAACCTCACCGCCACCCAGTTCGAGCAGACAATCAACCAGACCCGGGCCCTGGAAGGCGAGCTGTCCCGCTCGATCCGGCTGATCAGCGGCGTCCGCGCGGCACGGGTGCACCTGGTGCTGCCGCACCGCGAGCCGTTCGCGTCCGAGCAGGTCGCAGCCCAGGCGAGCGTGCTGCTGTCCATGGCAGGGGCCGCCCGGATGGATCCGGAAGGGGTGCAGGCGGTGCTGAACCTGGTGGCCGCCGCCGTTCCGGGACTGAAGCCGCAGAACATCGCCATCATCGACAACCGCGGCAACGTGCTGGCCCGCGCCGGCAACCCGGTCGATGGCGGGTCGGTGCAGAGCGTGGACGAGCTGCGCCAGGCGACCGAGCTGCGCCTGGCGCGTGCGGTCGAGGAGATGCTGGAACCCTCGCTGGGCGCCGAACACGTGCGCGCCGAGGCCGCGGTGACGATGAACATCGACCAGGTGCGCGAGACGCAGGAAACCTTCGACCCCAACCAGCAGGTGCTGCGCAGCCAGCAGACCGTGTCCGACAAGAACCGCAGCAGCGACGGCCAGACCAACACCTCGGTGGGCAACAACCTGCCGAACGCCAACGCCGGCCAGGCCACCTCCGGCAGCCAGGACGACCGGCAGGAGGAAACCAACAACTACGAGATCGGCAAGACCGTGCGCACGCTGATCCAGGACCAGCCCCGCCTGGCGCGGATCAGCCTGGCCGTCATGGTGGACGGCACGATGGCGGCCAACGGCAGCAACAAGCCCGTCTGGCAGCCGCGCAGCAAGGACGAGCTGGACCGGATCGCCACCCTGGTGAAGAGCGCGATCGGCTTCGACGAGAAGCGCGGCGACACCGTCAGCGTGGTGTCCATGCCGTTCGCCGTCCACGACGTCCTGGACGTCCCGGCTCCTCCCGGGCTGTTCGGGCTGCACCTGGACCGCGACGACGTGGTCCATGTCGGCCAGAACCTCCTGCTCGGCGTGTTCATGCTGCTGGCGCTGGTCTTCGTCGTCCGGCCGATGGTCGGCCGACTGACCGATCCTCCTGCCGCCGCCCTGCCCGGCACGGCGGTTGCAGCCCTGGAAGCCGGCAGCGCCCTGCGTCCGGCGCTCGCCGGGCCCGCCGGAGCCGCCGGAGCCGCAGGCGGCGGCGTCCCCGCCCTGATCGAGGACGAGAGCATGATCAGCCTGGCCAACATCGAGGGGCGGCTGCGCGCCGCCTCCATCCGGCAGATCGTCGACCTGGTCGGCCGCCATCCCGAGGAAAGCCTGACCATCGTCCGCGGGTGGCTGGCCAAGGAGACGAGCTCGTGAGCACCCAGCAGCTTCCCGGAGCGCAGCGCGCCGCCATCCTGATGCTGGCGCTGGGCGAAGAGCAATGCGCCCAGCTGTTCGCGATGATGCACGAGGAGGAGATCAAGGAGATCTCGCTCGCGATGTCGCAACTCGGCAGCGTGTCCGCGGATGTCGTCGAGACGCTGTGCAGCGAGTTCTCCAGCAGCATCAGCTCGGCCGGCATGCTGGTCGGCAGCTTCGACAGCACCGAGCGGCTGCTGCAGAAGTCGCTGTCGCGGGAGCGGGCCGCCCAGATCATGGAGGAGATCCGCGGCCCGGCCGGCCGCACCATGTGGGACAAGCTGGGCAACGTGAACGAGGCGGTGCTCGCGAACTACCTGAAGAACGAGTATCCGCAGACCGTCGCGGTCGTGCTCGGCAAGGTCCGGCCCGGACATGCCGCCCGCGTCCTGAGCCTGCTCCCCGACAGCTTCGCGATGGAAGTCATCATGCGCATGCTGCGCATGGAAAGCGTGCAGAAGGACGTGCTCGACAGCGTCGAGAAGACCCTGCGCTCGGAGTTCATGTCCAACCTCGCGCGCTCCACGCGCCGCGACAGCCACGAGCTGATCGCCGAGATCTTCAACAACCTCGACCGCCAGGTGGAGGGACGGTTCATGTCGGCACTCGAGGAGCGCAACCGGGACGCGGCGGAGCGGGTCAAGTCGCTCATGTTCACGTTCGACGATCTTGCCCGGCTGACGCCGGATGCGGTGCAGAAGCTGATGCGCGCGGTGGAGAAGGACAAGCTGCCGATCGCGCTCAAGGGCGCCTCGGAGGAGATACGCACGCTGTTCCTGGGCACCCTGTCCGAGCGGGCGGGAAAGCTGCTTCGCGAGGACATCGCGTCGCTGGGCCCGGTCCGGCTGCGCGACGTCGACGAGGCCCAGTCGCAGATCCTCCTGACCGCCAAGGAGCTGGCGACCCAGGGCGAGATCGAGCTGAACGAGCGCCAGGACGAGGAAATGGTGGCCTGAGATGATGCGCAGCCATTCCCTGTCCGGCGTCCTCTACGCGGAGGATTTCGACGCACCGGAGCCGGTGGCGGCACCGCGGGCCGCGCCGCCGGCGCCGGCCGAGCCGGTGGTGATCGAGCCGACCTTCAGCCTCACCGACCTGCAGCGCGCCACCGAGCGCGCCAGGCAGGAGGAGCGCATGGCGGCACGGCAGCAGGCGGAACAGGACGCGGCCGTGCTGCGGACCCAGGCGCTGGTCCAGCTGGCCGACGCCGTATCGCAGTCGCGGGCGGAAGCGGCCCGGATCGCGGCGGAGGCCGCCGAGGCCACCGCGCAGACCCTTCTCGCCACGGTCGCCGCCCTGCTGCCCGCGCTGTCGGCGGCGCACGGCCAGGCCGAGGCGGCGGCGCTTCTGCGCCTGCTGCTGCCGGCGATGGCAAACGAGCCGCGCCTGACGGTGCGCGCGCATCCGGCGCTGGTCGCCAGCCTGCGCCAGGAAACGGGAACGCTTCTGGAAGCCGGCAACACCGTTGTAGAGTGGATCGGTTCCGAAACGATGCCGCTGGGCGACATCGCGGTGCGCTGGCAGGATGGCTGCATGATCAGGGACACGAACGCGCTGTGGGCCGAGGTGCACGCGCTGCTCGTGCCCGAAACGAGAACGACCACACGTCAGGAGACGGTTTGATGCCGACTGAGATCGACCTGGCCGAGCTCTCGGAGGCTCCGGTCGCCCACGAGACCGGAGCGCCGCGCACGGCGCAGGACCTGGAAGCGGTGTACGACATCCCGGTCACGGTCAGCGCGGTGCTGGGCAAGTCCACCATGCAGGTCAGCCAGCTGCTGAAGCTCGGCCGCGGCGCCGTGGTCGAGCTGGACCGCAAGCTCGGCGAGGCGATCGACATCTACGTCAACAACCGCCTGATCGCGCGCGGCGAGGTGGTGATGGTGGACGACAACCGCCTGGGGATCACCATGACGGAGATCATCAAGTCCGAGCGCGGGTTCTGACCATGCGCGTCCTGATCATCGGCTCGATGGGGGGCGAGCTCGGCAAGGCGGCGCAGATCGCGGCCTCGCGCGGGGCGCATCTCGACCAGGCCGACAACGTTCCCGCCGGCCTGGCGCGGCTGCGTCGCGACGCGCGCTGCAACTTGGTGCTGTGCGAGCTCGGCCTGCCGATCGCAGCGTTGGTCCAGGGCTTGGCCCGGGAGCGGATCATCCTGCCGGTGATCGCCTGCGGCCTGGAAGACGATCCGGACGCCGCCGTGCGTGCGGTGCGCGACGGCGCACAGGATTTCCTTCCCCTGCCGCCCGATCCCGAGCTGATCGCGGCGATGCTGGAAGCGGCGTCGGGCGAAAGCCACGCGCTGATCGCGCGCGACCCGGTCATGCTGGCCGCCGTACGCAGCGCCGAGCAGGTCGCCCGGTCCGAGGCGTCGGTGCTCATCACCGGCGAGTCCGGCACCGGCAAGGAGATCGTGGCGCGGCACATCCATCGCCGCTCGCGCCGCGCCGACGGCCCGTTCATCGCCCTGAACTGCGCCGCGATCCCGGAGCACCTGCTGGAGTCCGAGCTGTTCGGCCACGAGAAGGGCGCCTTCAGCGGCGCTATCGCCCGGCGCATCGGCCGCTTCGAGTCTGCCGAAGGCGGCACGCTGCTGCTCGACGAGATCAGCGAGATGGACGTCCGGCTGCAGGCCAAGCTGCTGCGCGCCATCCAGGAGCGCGAGATCGACCGGCTCGGCGGCCAGACCCCGGTGCGCGTCAACGTGCGCATCCTGGCCACCAGCAACCGCGACCTGCGCGCCGAGGCGGCCGCGGGCCGGTTCCGCGAGGACCTGTACTTCCGGCTGAACGTGGTCGGCCTCGAGATCCCGCCGCTGCGCCACCGGCCCGGCGACATCACGGCCCTGGCCGCGCATTATGTCCGCCACTACGCGCAGGTGAACGGGATCGAGCCGCCGGTCCTGTCGGACGCCTCGCTGGCCCGGCTGACCCAGCACGGCTGGCGCGGCAACGTGCGCGAGCTCGAGAACCTGATGCATCGCGCCGTGCTGGTGACGGCAGGCCCGGTGATCGAGCCGGGCGACCTGGGCTTCGCGCCGGTCCAGCCTGATCCGGGCTACGCTGCCCCGGCGCATGCTGTCCCGACGGGCGCGGTCGGAGCCGACAGCCCTTCCGGCCATGGCATCTCCGCGCTGGTCGGCCGGCGCATGGAGGAGGTCGAGCAGGCGCTGATCCTGGAAACGCTGTCCAGCACCGCAGGCAACCGCACCCATGCCGCGACCATCCTCGGCATCTCCATCCGCGCCCTGCGCAACAAGCTGCGCGACTATGCCAGCCAGGGCGTGCCGGTGCCGCCGCCCATGGCCGGCGTGGCGGCCTGACGCATGAGCGACGCGATCGTCACCGCCGAAACCGCCAAGGGCGGCGGTTCCTTCGCCATGCCGAAGCTGAGCCTGCCGGGCGGACGGTGGCGCGGCTACATGCCCGGCACCGACGTCGGCCTGGCGCTGGCGGTGGTGGCCCTGCTGTCGGTGCTGATCCTGCCCCTGCCGACGATGGTGCTCGACCTGGGCCTCGCCCTGTCGGTGACCGCCTCGGTGCTGGTGCTGATGGTGGCGCTGTTCCTCAAGCGCCCGCTCGACTTCACCAGCTTCCCGACCCTGCTGCTGCTGACGACGCTGCTCCGGCTGGCGCTCGAGGTGGCGACCACCCGGCTGATCCTGAGCCACGGCAACGAGGGGCCGCTCGCCGCCGGCCACGTCGTGGCGGCGTTCGGCGGCTTCCTGATGGGCGGCGACGTGGTGATCGGCCTGATCCTGTTCACCATCCTGCTGGTGGTGAACTTCATGGTCATCACCAAGGGCTCCGGGCGCATCGCCGAGGTCGCCGCACGCTTCAGCCTCGATGCCATGCCGGGCAAGCAGATGGCGATCGACGCCGAGCTGTCCGCCGGCGCCATCACCGACAAGGTGGCCCGGGTGCGCAGGCGTGAGCTCGAGGAGGAAAGCGGCTTCTATGGCGCCATGGACGGTGCGGCGAAGTTCGTGCGCGGCGACGCGATCGCCTCCCTGCTGATCACCGTCATCAACATCATCGGCGGCCTTGCGATCGGGCTCGTCCGGCACGGCATGGCGTTCAGCGATGCCGTCGCGACCTTCACCACCCTCACGGTCGGCGACGGCCTGGTGTCGCAGATCCCGGCCCTGCTGGTTTCGACCGCGTCCGGCATCGTCGTGACCAAGGGCGGCACCGAAGGGGCGGCCGACGTGGCGCTGGTGCGCCAGCTCGGCGGCAACCCGAAGCCGATGGCGATGGCCGCCGGCGCCGCGGCGGTGCTGGCGCTCATGCCCGGCCTGCCGGCGCTGCCGTTCCTGGCGCTCGGCGGCCTGGCGGGTGCTGCCGCCTGGATGCGGCACCGCACCCCGGCACGGAACGAGTCGCAGGACGAGGCGGCCACGGTGGTGTCCACCACCCCGGCGGAGCCGCCGATCGCCGAGGCGATGCGGATCGACATGATCCGGCTCGAGCTCGGCTACGGGCTGCTGCCGCTGGCCGGCGGCGACCAGCCGAAGCTGACCGAGCAGATCAAGGCGCTTCGCCGCACGATCGCCAGCGAGATGGGCTTCGTGCTGCCGCCGGTGCGGATCCAGGACAACATGCAGCTCGGATCAGACGGCTACTCGATCCGGATCAAGGAGATCGAGGCCGGCAAGGGCGAGCTCAGGCCGACCCGGTTCCTGGTCATGGACCCGCGCGGCGGCGTGCCGGACCTGCCGGGCGAGAAGACCACCGAGCCGGCGTTCGGCCTGGCGGCACTCTGGATCGACGCTGCGCAGCGCGAGGAGGCGATGTTCCGCGGCTGCACCGTGGTCGACCCGGTCAGCGTGCTGACCACGCACCTGACCGAGACGGTGCGCGAAACCATGGCCGAGCTGCTGTCCTATTCCGAAACGCAGAAGCTGCTCGACGAGCTGCCGCGCGAGCAGCAGAAGCTGGTGGCCGACCTGATCCCGTCGCAGATCTCGATGGGTGCGGTGCAGCGCGTGCTCCAGGCGCTGCTGTCGGAACGGATCTCGATCCGCGACCTGCCCACCATCCTGGAAGGCATCCAGGAAGCCTGCGGCACGGGGATGCGGGCAATCCCCCTGGTCGTGGCCCATGTGCGGACCAGGCTGGCGCGCCAGATCAGCGACGCGCTGGTCGGCCATGCCGGCTACATCCCGCTGATCCCGCTGTCGCCGCAATGGGAGGAGGCGTTCCTGGAAAGCCTGATCGGGCCGCCGGAGGACCGCCAGCTCGCCATGGCGCCGACCCGGCTGAACGAGTTCATCGGCCGGCTGCGCACGGCTCTCGACGCCGCCGCCGCGACCGGCGAGTCGCCGGTCGTCCTCACCAGCAGCGGCATCCGGGCGCCGGTCCGCGCCATCGTCGAGCGCCTGCGCCCGGCGACCCCGGTGCTGGCGCAGTCGGAGATCTTCCCCCGCGCGCGCATCCGCACGATCGGCAACATATGACCGTCCTGCCCCGACTGAGCGTTCCCGACGGAGGACAAGCCGGTGCGGATTAGGATCTTCCGCGCGGCAAGCCTGGCCGACGCCATGGCGCAGGTGCGCGACGAGCTCGGCCTCGACGCGCTGATCCTGGGAACCGAAGCCCGGGCCGGCCTGGTCGAGGTGACCGCAGCGCTGGACACGGAGGACGAACCCGAGCCGGCAGCGCGGCTCGATCCGCTGCCCGGCCTCGCGCTTGCGGGCCTGCCGCCCGATCTCCTTCCTGTGCCACGGGCGGCGGAGCCGCTGCTCCGGCACAAGCTGCCGCCCGCCCTGCTTTCGGCGCTAGGGGATGGACCGCTGGAAGCCGCCTGCAGCCGGTTGTTCCGGTTCAGCCGTCTGCCGCTCGATGCGGACGGCCCACCGCTGCTGCTGGCCGGTCCGCCCGGCAGCGGCAAGACGTTGACCGTGGCCAAGCTTGCGACGCGGCTGGTGATGGAGGGCCACCGCCCCCTGGTCATCACCGCGGACGAGCGGCGCGCCGGTGCCATCGAGCAGCTCGCTGCCTTCACCCGCCTGCTCGGGTTGACCCTGATCGCCGCCGGACGGCCGGACATGCTCGCGCGCGCGCTCGGCCGACGCGAGGCGTTGTCCCCGGTGCTGATCGACGCGCCCGGGCTCGACCTGCTGGACCCGGCGCAGGACGCGCTGCAGGGCGAGCTGATCGCCGCGTCCGGCGCCTGCGCCGCCCTCGTCCTGCCTGCTGGCCTGGATCCAGCCGAGGCGGAGGACGTCGCGCACGCGCACGCCCTGCACGGCGTGCAGCTCCTGGTCCCGACGCGCCTCGATCGTGCGGCACGGCTCGGCGGGGTGCTCGCCGCCTGTCATGGCGCGGGCCTTGCCCTCACCGAGGCCGGCATCGGCACCGACGTCGCAGACGGCCTCGCCCGGCTGACCCCGGTCACGCTCGCCGCCCGGCTCGCTGCGGTGGTTCCACCACGCGGGGAAGCCTCCGTTCCGCCGTCCCGGCAGCCGATGCCGCTCCCCGACCAAACCGTGGCCCAGCCCCAGCCTGCGGCGATGGGGCACGGCGCCTTGTCCTTGCACATCGCAGCCCAGGCAGGCGTCCACCGCCTCCCTTCCAGGAAGACGAACCCATGACCGCCATGCTGCAGCTGCCGGCGTCCGCCTCGATGCCTGGCGACGGTACCGCCCATCGGAGCGTAAAGGGAGCACGCCTGGTCGCGATCGCGTCGGGCAAGGGCGGCGTCGGCAAGACCTGGCTGTCGATCACGCTGGCGCAGAGCCTGGCCGCGCGAGGCCGCAAGGTGCTGCTGGTTGACGGCGACCTGGGTCTGGCCAACGTCGACATCCAGCTCGGCCTCACGCCGCGTCACGACCTGGCTGCCGTGCTGTCCGGGCGGCGCGGCCTTGCGGAGGTGATCATCCGCCACGCGACCCAGGAGCTGCCCGCCGCCGCGTTCGACATCCTCCCGGGACGGTCCGGAGCGTCGTCCATGGCGACGCTGGAGCTCGGCGTGCTGGATCGGCTGCTGCGGGCGATCCGGCAGCTCGGCAGCTACGACACCATCCTGCTCGATCTCGGCGCCGGGATCGACCCGACCATGCGCTTCATGGCCGCCTCGGCCGACACGCTGCTGGTCGTCTCGACCGACGAGCCGACCGCACTGGCAGATGCCTATGCGGTGCTGAAGCTGCAGGCGCGCGACCGCAGCGCACGGGGCAAGGACGGCTCCGGCCCTTCCGCCCGGGCGAGCGCCGACGTGCGCCTGGTCATCAACCAGTCGAGCAGCCCGGCGAGCGGCCGCCGCACCTACGACGTTCTCGCCCGCGCCTGCGGCACCTTTCTCGGCCATACCCCGAGCCTGGCGGGCATCATCCGCCGCGACGGCCGGGTCGCCGATGCCATACGGCGGCAGACGACCCTGATGACCCGGCACCCCAACGCCCCTGCGGCAGAGGATGTCGCACGCATTGCGGCAGAACTTGCCGGCTGACATGGCTCCGGTTCCGCCGTCCCGTGACGTTTTTCGGTGGCACCCGGGTGCTGTCGTGCGACAGCCGTGCAACTCGCATTGTCACGCTGCGATCACTCTCCATGATGACCAGCTCGAAAAGCCCTGACAGGAGGAGCCCGAACGCGGCATCGCTGTTCGACAGCTGGTTGCAGACGCGCCTGCAGCGCCTGTACGATGAGGCGCTCGACGAAGCGGTTCCGGACGACCTGCTTCAACTGCTTCCCGAACCAGGGCAATGCTGCGGCCATTGAGGTCGCGGTGACCGTGCGGCAGGAAGGTCGGGAAGGGATCGCATGCGCGTCAGCGTGATCCAGATGTGTCCCGGAAGCGACAAGGCGGAGAACATCGCACAGGCCCAACGGCTTCTCGACGCCTGTGTCGTCGCGGACGCGCCGGATCTGGTCGTGCTGCCGGAGATGTGGACCTGCCTCGGCGGAGACAGGACGGCGAAGTTTTCCGCTGCCGAAACCGTTCCCGCTTCCGGATCCGGATCCGACGCTGACGGTGGTCCGGCGTTCCGTTTCCTGCAGGATGCCGCCCGCCGCCATGGCATCCACGTCCATGGCGGCTCGATCGGCGAGCACGATGGCGACCGGCTTCTCAACACCAGCCTCCTGTTCGCGCCGGATGGCAGCCTGGTCGCGCGCTACAGCAAGATGCACCTGTTCGACATCACCACGCCGGGCGGCGTCGGCTATCGCGAAAGCGACGTGTATCGGCCTGGCGATGCCGTCGTCTCGGTCGGGCTGGACGGCCGGTCCGGTCCGATCCGTCTCGGCCTGGCGATCTGCTACGACATCCGGTTCGGTGAGCTGTTCCACCGGTTGCGGCGCGAGGGCGCGGAGCTGATGCTGTTGCCGGCCGCCTTCACCGCCGAGACCGGGGCCGCCCATTGGGAAACGCTGATCCGGGCCCGCGCCATCGAGACTCAGTGCTGGTTCGCCGCGGCCGCCACGACCGGGCAGCACCGGGACGCGGACGGCCACGCCCGGCTGACCTATGGGCACTCGATGATCGTGGATCCCTGGGGGACGGTGGTGGCGCAGGCATCCGTCGGCCAGGGCTGGACCACCAGCCGCATCGACCAAGCCGTCACCGCCCGGGTCCGCGCCGGCATGCCGGTCATGGAACACCGGCGGCTGTCGTGAGCCAGGCTGTCAAGCCGGAGGCCGGACGATGGTGTCCCGCCGCCGTCCCGACGCGGCTCGCCTTCGTGGGCGCGAGGAACGACCTGTCGCAGCAGAACCTTCGCCGCTTCGTGTCCCGCTACGGCAACCTGCCGATCGCGGAAGCGGACGTGGTGGTCTGCCTGGGAGGCGACGGCTTCATGCTGGAAACCCTGCACGCCGTCCTGGTCAGCGGGATCCCGGTCTACGGGATCAATTGCGGGTCGGTCGGGTTCCTGATGAACCCGCTGATCGAGGACGACCTGCCGGAGCACCTGATGCGCACCCAGGCGGCGGTGCTGCATCCGCTGCGCATGCACGCGGTGACGCAGGCAGGCCTGGTGGAGGAGGCGCTCGCGCTGAACGACGTGTTCCTGTTCCGACAAACCCGCCAGGCGGCGAAGATCCAGGTCATGGTTGACGGCAGGGTCCGGCTGCCCGAGCTGGTCTGCGACGGCATCCTCGTGTCCACGCCGGCGGGATCGACCGCCTATAACCTGTCGGCCCATGGGCCGATCGTTCCCTTGTCGGCCGACCTGCTGCCACTCACGCCGATCAGCGCGTTCCGGCCCAGGCGGTGGCGCGGCGCCCTGCTGCCGAGCTCGGCGGACGTCGAGTTCAAGATCCTGGAAGGCGACAAGCGTCCGGTGGCGGCGGTGGCCGACTTCACCGAGGTCCGTGACGTGGTATCGGTCGCCGTCAGCGAGGACCGGAGCATCGGCACCACCGTCCTGTTCGACCCAGACCAGAGCCTGTCGGAACGCATCATCGTCGAGCAGTTCACGGTCTAGGCTGGTGTTCTGACGACCATCTTCATTCGATCAGGCGATCCACCTGGTCGGGACCTGCCTTGGGATGCGACCCTCCAGCCTTTCCGGTGCGGCCTGGCAGATTTGCCACGGCCGCACCGTTGTCCTCCGTCGTGTCCTCGTGGTGCGGTCTACGCTGCGGACATCAAGGTCCTGGACGGGGGCGACAGCGGAACCGGGGCCGCGATCGGTGCCACGTCGTCGCGAAGCATGTAGCCGCGACCCCAGATGGTGCCGATCAGGTTGCCGGCGCCGGCGAGCTGCAGCTTCTTGCGGAGCTTGCAGATGAACACGTCGATGATCTTCATCTCGGGCTCGTCCATGCCGCCGTAGAGGTGGTTGAGGAAGGCGTCCTTCGTCAGGACGATGCCCTTGCGCAACACCAGCAGTTCCAGGATGGAGTACTCCTTGCCCGTGAGATGCACCGGCCGCTCGTCCACGGTGACCTCCCGGCTATCCAGGTTGAGGCGGAGGTTGGCGATCTGCAGCACCGGCGCGGCGTAGCCCTTGCTGCGGCGCAGGATCGCCTGGATGCGGGCGACGAGCTCGGTCTGGTCGTACGGCTTGCTCACCACGTCGTCGGCACCCGCCGCGAAGGCACGGATGCGGACGGAGGCCTGCGTGCTGGCCGACAGCACCAGGGCGGGAACCGGATGGCGCGCATGGCGCATGCGGCGCACCAGGTCGCTGCCGTCCATGTCGGGCAGTTCGAGGTCCAGGACCGCCAGGTCGTAGTCGTAGTGACGGAGCATCTCGAGCGCCTCCTCGCCCATGTCCGTGTGGTCGACCATGAAGCCGGCGTTTTGCAGGATGCGGGTCAGGCCCTGCGCGGCTGTGACGTCACCTTCGACGAGAAGAACCCTCATGTCCACTACTCCAGGTTTTGCTGGAGCATTTTTACTACCTATGCGTGTCCCTTCCAAGCGTTTAATGGGCGTTTATCGAAATAAAATCAGCCATGCACGTCTCCTTAATGATTGCGTGCTGAGATCCGTCGGCACCGTCGCCTTTTGGGGACGGGAGTGGCTGTGGAAGCGGACCGTCATGACCAATCTTGCGCATCGTCTCAAGAACATACGCGATGGTCTCGCTGCCGTGCCGCCTGCCCGCATCTGCGGCCGCGTCGCCGGCATCTCCGGACTGGCCGTGGAACTGGCCGGGCTGGAGAACCACGTCGCGATCGGCGACCGGATCGATCTGCAGCCGCGCGGAGGCCAGATGGTCCCGGCCGAGATCGTCGGCTTCCGGAACGGTCGTGCCAACGCGATGGTCTACGGCGCGCTGGACGGCCTCGGCCCGGGCAGCGTCGCGTCGCTCGAATTCGGCAGCGGCACCGCCGCACGGAACGGCACCCTCGCCGTATCGGACCAGTGGCTCGGCCGCGTGATCGACCCGCTCGGCCGGCCGATGGACGGCAAGGGGCCGCTGCCGCGGGGCGCAGCGCCACGCCCGTTGCGGGCCGCTCCGCCGGACGCCACCTGCCGGGCCCGCCTCGGACCCCGTCTGGATCTCGGCGTACGGGTCCTGAACGCGTTC
This sequence comes from uncultured Acetobacteraceae bacterium, assembly GCA_964245705.1. GTDB lineage: Bacteria > Pseudomonadota > Alphaproteobacteria > Acetobacterales > Acetobacteraceae > Lichenicola. The sequence continues at coordinate 11,166 of CAXTOD010000004.1, read as the reverse complement.
ACCACCTGCCGCACCGGCCAGCGGCTCGGCCTGTTCGCCGGGTCCGGGGTCGGCAAGTCGACGCTGCTGTCCATGCTGGCCCGCCACACCGATTGCGACGTCGCCGTCATCTCCCTGGTCGGGGAACGGGGACGGGAGGTGCGCGAGTTCCTCGAGGACGACCTGGGGGAAGCCGGACTGGCGCGCTCGGTGGTGGTGGTCGCGACGTCGGACACGCCGCCGCTGATGCGTCGCGAGGCGGCCTACGCCGCGATGGCGGTCGCCGAGCACTTCCGCGACGAGGGAAAGTCCGTCCTGCTGCTGATGGACAGCGTGACCCGGTTCTGCCTGGCGCTGCGCGAAATCGGCTTGTCGGCCGGGGAGCCGCCGGCCACCCGTGGCTATCCGCCAAGCGTGTTCGCCGAGCTGCCGCGCCTGCTGGAACGGGCAGGTCCCGGTCCGCTGCTGGAGGATCGTCCGGCTGGCCAGATCACGGCCCTGTTCACCGTGCTGGTGGAGGGCGACGACCACAACGAGCCGGTTGCGGATGCGGTTCGCGGCATCCTCGACGGGCACGTGATCATGGACCGGCGGATCGGCGAGGCCGGCCGCTATCCCGCGGTCGACGTGCTGCGCTCGCTGTCGCGCTCGGTTCCCGGCTGCAACGATCCGGAGGAGAACGCCCTGACCCGCCGCGTGCGGTCCCTGCTCGCCCTTCACGCCGACATGGCCGACATGGTTCGGCTCGGCGCCTACAAGGCCGGCAGCGATCCGGCGGTGGACGAGGCAGTCGCGCTGGCGCCACGCATCGAGGCCGTGCTTCGGCAGGGCCGAGAGGAGCACACCTCCATCGCGGACAGCTTCGCGGCGCTGGCCGACGCGATGGCCGGAGGCGTCCGATGAGGCGCGATCCGCTTCGCACCATGCTCCGGGTCCGCCAGGCCACCCTGGACGAGGCACAGAAGGCGGTTGCCGAGGCCTACCGGATGGAACGTGACGCGTCCGATCGTGCCGAGGCGGCCGCGGCCGCCTTGGAGCAGGAGATGCGGGCGGCGATGAGCCTGACGGGCGGGGACGATGCGGTGGAAACCTTCGCCCGCTGGCTGCCGGCCGGGCGGAGGGCCCTCAGGCAGGCTCATGACGCACAACGGGAGGCCACGGCGACGCTCGACCAGGCACGGGCGGTTCTTGCCCTGGCGCGATCCGGGGTCAAGACCGTTGAGTCGCTGATCGAGCAGCGTCGGACGGAACAGCAGCTGGAAGAAGGTCGCCGGGATCAGCGCATCCTGGACGAGGCCGGCAACCGGAGGCTGGGACGGAACGGCTGAGACCAGGCCCAGGCCAGGAGGATCAAGGCCGGAGCACGTTCGACCAGCTGGACATGATCAACGGCGACGGCCACGCACGAGCTTGCGCACGGCGCCCCACGCCGTCCGGCCGGCGAAGCGGCCGGCCGGACCGGCGACGGCGGAGGTGACCGCCGTCATCGCCAGCGTACTCCGCAGCTCGGAGATCGACCGGTCGCGGGTGATCCGCGCCTCGACCTCGATCGGATCCGGCAGCCTGCCGCGCCCGAGCAGGACGAGGATGAGGGCCACCAGCACGTCGAAGCCCAGCACGATGAACGAGGCCCAGACCTTGCCGGTGTTCCAGGGACCGTCGCAGAGTGTCCAAAGCACCACATGGACCGCAACCAGCGCGAAGAAGCCGAACAAGCCGGCGACCACCAGGAACACGACCTGACGGCCGATCCGCAACGCCTGCCGGCGCAGGCGCAGAGCCTCCGCGGTGGCTGCGATCCTGGCGAGGTCGACGGCCTTCACGAGCCAGTCCTCATCGTGCGATCCGGCCGATCAGGTAGCCCACGGCGGCGGCAATGCCGATCGCGATGATCGGCTGGTCGCGGACCTGCGCCGACACCGACTCGACCTGCGACGTGGTCATGTCGCGCGCGCTGTGGACCGCGGTCTCCGCCTTGCCGGCCGCGTCGGCCAGCGCCGGCGTCACCCGCTCGTTCAGCAGCTGCTCCACCTGGGCGCGGAGGCTCTGGATCTGGTCCTGGGTGTCGCTTGCCACATCCTTTGCCTTGTCGGTAACCGTCTTGGAGAAACCCATGGCCGCACCCCATCTCAACCGGGCAGACGAACGTGGCCTGGACCGTCAAGTTGCATGGCGCGAATGAACCGCGCCGGGAACGGAACCGTTCCGCGCTTGTCGCTGGCCCGGCTTTACGCCGGCGACCCGAACCGTCCGGACGGGACCCTGCAGGCGGTGTCGTTCGGCCTGCTGCCCGGGCAATGCCTGGCCCTGCTGGGCGATCGGCAGGCCGGCGGCTCGCTGCTCCTCGACGTGGTGGCGGGCCATTGCCGGGCCGGGGGCGGACAGGTGCTGCTCGATGGGGTCGCCATCAACGGACCGCCTGCCGCGCGGCGCTTCGGCATGGTGTCGGCGCGCGACCCGCTCTTCCCCCACCTGAGCGTGGGCGACAACGTGTCGTTCCCGTTGCGGGCGCAAGGCGTGACGGCGGCGGAGCGGCAGCGTCGGGTCGGCGAGGCGCTGGCGCTTCTCGCGCTCGAGGCGTCGGCGCAACGGCGGCCCGACGCTCTCGACGATGCCGCCCGCATCCGGACCGCGCTCGCCCGGGCCCTGGTGTTCGACCCGAAGCTGATCCTGCTGGACGACCCGTTCGCGGTGCTGGACCCCGCACCGCGCCAGCTGCTGCAGCGGACGCTGCGCCGACTGGTCCGGGCGCGCGGCCTGACGGTCCTGCTGGCGACTGCCGACCGCGACGAGGCGCTTCTGCTCGGCGACGAGATCGGCATCCTCCAGGCTGGCCGCCTGCATCAGGTCGGCACCGCGCCCGTCCTGCTCGACCGGCCGGCGGACCCAGTGGTGGCGCATCGGGTGGGTGACGCCAACCTCCTGACCGGGCGGATCGTGCGCCTGGACGACGAGATCGCGTCGGTGCGGCTGAGCTGCGGGCACGAGATGGAGGCGGAACCGGGCGAGGCCCTGGAGGAAGGGATGCTCTGCGTGCTGTGCGTCCGTCCGGACCGTATCGCCACCGCCTTCATCCAGCGGCCGGGAATGGAAACCGGCAGCGACACGGTGCCGGCGACGCTGCTGGACGCGGTGCATCTCGTCGACCACCTCCGGCTGCGGTTCCGGCTGGCCGACGGGAGCGAGCTGCTGGTCAGGCGGCCGCCGGCGGCGCTGGCGGCGGAGCTTCAACCGGACCGGCCGGCGCTGCTGGCCTGGCAGCCGCATCATGCGCGGGTGTTCGCTGCCCTCCCGTAGCGGCCGGACAGGCCGCTGGTCCAGGGTTGCGGAACATGCCCGGGTTGACCTTCCCGCCCTTCTGTCGGCCATTGGCGCAGCCACCACCGACGAGCCGGTCGCCATCGCCACGCCCGTTCAACCACCAGCCGTTCCACCCCTGCCGCGGGACGCGGACCGGCGGAGCGGTCAGGTCCGCGCCTGGCCCTGGACGGCCTTGTGCGGCGGGGCGTGGTTCCTCCTCGCACCCGGAGCGCTCGGTGCCGGGGATCGGACCAAGGAGCCGCCGGCCAGGCCGCTCGTGGTCGCGACCCTCGGCGGACCGGTGCAGGACGCGATGGCGCAGGCGTTCTTCTCGCCGTTCACCGCGCAGACCAGGCTCGGCATCCGTCCCGTCACCTGGAACGGGCTCCTGGCCACGCTGCAGGACCGGGCCCGGACCGGGACCGCGCCGGACCAGTCGCTGGTCCTGATGGACAACGCGTCGGTGCTGGCCGCGTGCCAGCAGGGGCTGCTGCTGGCGATCGATCCCCGGCTGGTGCCGAACCTGATCCGGAACGGCCAGGAGCGGCTGGACGGGGACGCCGTCAGCCGATGCGGGCTGGGCGCGTTCCGGATGAACCTGGTGCTGGCCTGGGACAGGAGCCGGATCGACAGCACGCCCAGCTGGTCGGACTTCTGGGACGTGGCGCGCCGTCCCGGCAAGCGCGGCCTGCTGCGCAGCCCGCGCGGCACGATGGAGATCGCCCTGCTGGCCGACGGCGTGGCGCCGCGCGACGTCTACCGCACCCTCGACAGTTCGGCCGGGCTGGACCGCGCCTTCCGCAAGCTCGACCAGCTCAAGCCCTATGTCGTCTGGTGGGACACGCCGGACCAGGCGGTCCGCGTCATCCAGTCCGGCGACGTGCTGATGACCCTGTCGCCGAACGACGCGGTCGCCGCCGCCAACCTGGGCGGCCATCGCAACTTCGGCATCCAGTGGCAGCAGAGCATCAGCACGATCCTGAGCTGGGCGATCCCGGGTCGTCCCGCGGCGATCGGCAGCGACGCCGGCCCCGCGGACGACCGGGTCGCGCGTGGACGGCAGCTGCTGGGCTTCATGATCGACCCGGCGCGCCAGGCGGACTTCGCCGGCCGCTATCCGGGCGTCAGCCTCCTGCAGGATGCCCTGCCACCGGACCAGGCGCTGCCGGCCGACAGCCCGGCCACGCCGGAGCACCGGCACGACGCGCTGCGCGAGGACGACGCGTTCTGGGCGACCCATCTCGATCCGATCAAGGCGCGCTTCGACGTCTGGATCGGCAGATGAGCCGTTGCCGCGGGCCGGCGCCTTGATCGGCTGGACCGTTCTCGCCGGCACCGCTGCTTCCTGCCTGTTCAGGTCGCTGCTGCTGGCCGCCGCGATCATCTGGATGGTGGCCTCGCTGCGTCGCCGGTGGCGGCTCGCGGCGCGGCAGCTGGCCCTGGTCCTGCTGGTTCCCGGCCTCGTTCTGGCCTTCCGCCCGAACTACCCGCCGGCTGCGCATGGCCTCCATGCCGGCACACGAGCCGCGTTCCTGGTCCTCGGCGTCCTGCCCGCCTTAATGCTGCCGGTGCTGTCCCGGCTGGCGGGAATGCTGGATGGCCAGGTCCGGGCCGCGTCCGGGCTCGGCGCCGGGCGGATGGCGATCCTGCGGCTGGTGTGGCTGCCGCAGCTGGGACCGGCCGGACTGCTGGGCGGGCTGCTGGCCGGGCTGCTCGATCTCGCGGCGCTGGCGCTTCGTCGCTGAAATCCGATCAGCGCGTCGTCCTTCCTTATCCCTCCTCAAGGACGTAACCTGCCGCGATGCGCCCGCCCGCCCCGTTCTGGAAGACCAAGACGCTTGAGCAGATGACTCCCGCGGAGTGGGAGTCGCTGTGCGACGGCTGCGGCCGCTGCTGCCTGCACAAGCTGCGGACCGAGGACACGGACGAGATCCTCTACACCAACGTCGCCTGCCGGCTGCTTGACACCGACACCTGCGCCTGCTCCGACTACCAGCGCCGCCGCCGCAAGGTGCCGGACTGCGTGCAGCTGACGCCTGCCGCCCTGGCGGAGATCGACTGGCTGCCGCCGTCCTGCGGGTATCGGCGGGTCGCCGAGGGACGCGGGCTCGCCTGGTGGCACCCGCTGGTGTCGGGACAGGCCGGCAGCGTGCACGAGGCCGGGATCTCCGTGCAGGGCCGCGCGATCAGCGAGCGCGTGGCCGGCCCGCTCGAGCATCATGTCGTCGACTGGCCCGGGCGCACGCCACGCCCGGCGCAGTCGGCCACGGGGCGGAACCCGAAGGCTGCACCGGTGATCCGGCGCCGCCCGACGGTTGCCGAGCCGGGCCTGCCTGCGGGACCCGTGGATCGATGACGTCCGGCTCGTTCCGAAGGCCGCTTCGCGCGGCTGCCGGACGGGATCGTGACGCTGCGCCGTCGGGGGAGCAGGAACTGCTTCGCCTTCCCGGCGGGGACATGCCGGTGCGCTGGCGCCGCTGCACCCGGGCGCGCCGGGTCTCGCTGCGGATCGATCCGCGCGCCGGCACGGTGGTGGTGACCCTGCCGACCCGTGCCGCCCGCGCTGCCGGCCTGGCGCTGCTGCATGCCCATGCCGACTGGGCCGCAGGCCGGCTTGCGGCCCTGCCGGACGTGGTCCGGCTCGACGAGGGGGCGATGGTGCTGGTCGACGGCCGTCCCTGCGTCATACGCCACCACCCCGCGGCGCGCCGCGGCGTATGGCTGGAAGCCGACGAGATCCGGGTCAGCGGCGAGCGTGCCTTCCTGGCCAGGCGGGTGACCGACTTCCTGCACGCCGAGGCCCGCCTGCGGCTGTCGCGCCTGGTGGCGCAGATCGCCATCCACGACGCGGCCGGGCCCGGCCTGCTGCCGGCCCGCCTGAGCATCAAGGACACGTCGACGCGCTGGGGCAGCTGTTCCTCGGACCGGGCGGTGATGTTCAGCTGGCGCCTGGTGATGGCGCCGCCTGAGGTCCAGCACTACGTCGTGGCGCACGAGCTGGCCCATCTGCGCCACCTCGACCACGGCGACGCGTTCTGGCGCCTGGTCGAGCGGCTGACGCCGCACCGCGCCCGGGCCGAGGCCTGGCTGAAGCAGAACGGCGCCGTCCTGCTGCGCACCGGCTGACCGCTCCTTGCGGTCGGGGCTTGCCTGCGCGCGGGATCCGGTTGAAGCATGCCGTCACGCAGCTTTGGCTGCCCGCCTGGCGGAACGGTAGACGCAGCGGACTTAAAATCCGCAGTCCCTAGGGCGTGCCGGTTCGAGTCCGGCGGCGGGCACCATAAAATCAATGCGTCAGGCATCGTCTTCTCGCTCGGTCGGGATGGTCGGAAACCAGCGGACCTTTAGCGGACCCGACGGAACAAGGTTGATCCGCGGACCTCAGCCAGGCAGTTCGGCAAGGTAGTTGACCAGCTTCCGGGCGAGGCGGCCATCCCAACCACCGTCCGAGCTGGCCCGGTCGTTCAGCTGGCCATCCCATCCGCGCCACGTCGCGGCGACGGCGCGGAAGCCGGCGAGGGTAACCGCCGGCGTGGCGACGATTCGCTCGAACAGATCCGCCTGCTCGTCCTCCCAAGGCCGGCAGAAGGCCTCTGCCCGCTTCTCCTCCTCGCGATCGGCGGCCGCGGCGTACCGGCTTCGGCACTGGCGCTCAAGCTCATCGAACCGGGCGCACAGGGCGATGAGCTCCGTGTCCGGCACGGTCTGCGGACCCGCGTCGGCGGACCCGGCCAGCTGCTCCGGGTGGGCGATGGTCATGGCCGCGACGCTGGCCAGTGCGGTGAAGGCCGTGGCGCCGAAGATGTCCCGCCGGGTCATGCTCCGCACCTCAGTGGGGAACGGGCGCCGACACGTGAGAGCCACTCGCGCACCGAGCAGCACAGGCACGCCGGCGCCGGACCGGGAGCCGGCGGCAGCATCCATCTGTGTCGGCGCCTCATCGGTTCGCCGCCTCGACGCGGGCGAACTCGCGCACCGGCGCTTCCAGCACCCAGGGCTCCACCGCCGCTTCCAACGGCCGCTCCGACGCCTGCCTGACGATCGGCAGGATGGACGCCAGGATGCGCCGAAGGGAGACCACCCGCTCGTCGAGCTCGCCCGGCTCCAGGTGGTTGTTGGTGATGTCATCCGCGACCTCAAGCCCGTGGCAGACCAGGACGCCGACGTCGGCCATGGTCATAGCTGGCAGCGTCGCCAGGAGCTCGCCCAGGAGGTGCAGCCGGTCGGTCGCGAGCAGCCCGTCGCGGTTCGCTTGCGCCTCCCGCTGGTGGTCCTTCTTCGCAGCGTGGTGCTCTTCGATCAGCACTTGCTGGGTCTCGTCGTGCAGGGCTGACAGGCGGCGCTGCTCGACCCCGATGGCGTAGGGGGATAGGCCTAGGGGTGAAGAAGAGCTTGATCGCCCGAAGGCGCGGTTTATGTTTCCCATGTCTGCTTTCTCATTGGCGTGAGGGGGTTGACGTTGCTCCCGCCTTGCCGGGCGGGGGTGAGCTATCAGGCGACGGGTTCGGCCTTGCCGGGCTGGCCCGTCGTTTGGTCGCGGATCTGGTCGAGGCACCAGACGATGAAGGCGTTCTGGCTTCGGCGGTCACGTGCCGCCGCCTCCTCGATCCAGAGCTTGATCTCGGGTGGTAGGCGGATGCGCAGCTGAGGATGCATGCGGCTCATCTGATTTCCCTGTCACACCGTGTGACAGGACGACCGTCACACGGTGCGCCCATAGGCGTCAAGTGCTTTGTGGGGCATTGGTGTGACATGGCCCGTGAAGACCCTCAATTCCGAATCCGCTTGCCCGCTGAGCTAAAGGCTCAGCTTGAGCAATCGGCCGGAGATAACAGCCGCTCACTGAACGCTGAGATCGTCCAGCTTCTTGAACAGGCTCTGCCGCGCCAAGCGGTCGAGCGAGACTTCGGAGCGGGTGGATGGCAGCGACGAGTAGCGGAACTTGAAGAGCTTGTTTCACGCCAACGTCAAGCGCTCGACGCATACAAGAAGGCCGAGAGTTCGAATGACAAGGCAACCGTCTGGCAGATCCATGCTGCCAACGCCTTTGCAGTAGCAGTCATCTACACCATTAAGTCTGCCCTAGCCTTAAAGCAAACTCCTAAAACTTGGCGCACCGAATTTGAGCAGCTTGTAGATCTAGGCGAACAATTCAATAGCATTCGGCCAAGCAGCGTCTTGAACTTGTTCAAGAAAGGCGATCCGCCACCGACTTTTATAGACGAGGTAGAGCGAACCCTTGGTAATGTTCACTCGGCTAAATCAGCTGCTACTATGAGCACGTTCGAAGACTAAGTAACCGCTTACCTACCCACACCCACACCAGAAGGCGGCCGTTGCACCCGGTTGCACTTCCGCTTAACCGACTGCTGGCTGTTACAAAGGACTCGGCCGAATCGGCACCCTCCTGCTATAAAGATCGGGGCCTGTCCGTGTTGGGCAGGCTATGCCCTTTCAACTATTCGGTAGTCGTGCGGGCTCGGATATAACGTCACGTCGTATAACCAACTCCCTACACCTACCATGGTATGGCAAGTGGGACTGATCAGCGCGACCTCAGCCGGCTCGTCCTTCAACGCTTTCATTCGCGACATCTACAACAGCAACCGGTGATGCTTTGACAGACCTCTACGACCAGTTGGTGGGGGTCCCATGGTATAGGGCAGAGCGTTTTGTCGTCGCCCGGCTGCGCATGGCTGATGCCGATGGCATACCCGAAGACTACGCTACCTGGCTTGAGCGCGCCGAACGACGAGAGGAAGCAACACGTGCTTCCGGTGCCACTCCTACGAGGGTATACGTGGATGATGACCGTTTCATTACCTTCTGCGCCGACCAGAATATCGAGCGTAACAGCCGAGCACGCAGCAGATACGCCGCCGCATTTTGTACCGGCTCCAAGGCGAACATGGCTGATTATTCCAATCCGGATTTCAGGTATGGCGCGAAACGTTGGTAACTTTCATTCTTAATTGATAGGAGCCATTCAATGCTGATCTTGCATCAGGATTGGATCAAAGATACTGATTGGATCGAGTATCACTTGACGAACCGTGGATGGGCGCGGGGTAGCATTCGTCGTGAGCGGGGGATATTCGAGCAGCCGGTCGACGTTGTGCAAGGCCGCTTGATGACGATACGATCGCTTGAGACAATCCCTTCAGATCCGAAGAAACCCGTTGTTGGAAAGTCGGAGATACGCTGGATCACCGACCGCATCGTTGAGCTAGAGCGTGCTCAGGATGATTGGGGAGTGCTTCCGCCTGGGGCATACCCGCTATTGCGAGACCAGAAAGAACGGTTCCGCGATTTGAAGCATGTAAGGCTCATGCTGCTTGGTCAGAAGGAGCGTCCCTGGGGTAAGAAAACGCGTGGATGGTGATTCCGCCAGATCAACGGGCAGCCGGATTAGGCCACCGCCGGCCGCCTCTGGAGCTGCACCGACATCATGCCGCGGAGCCTGTGCGAGACGCTGGGGCTGCAGCCGGGTGCTACCTACGCGCGGGGTGCACGGAGGGTCCGGACGCCGGGCCGTTTGGCCGGGATGGCGGAGGAAGCGCCTGGCTGACGAGGCCGTCCGAAAGGGGTACGCAAGGCGGGCCTAACGTACTAGACTCGGGGCATGAACCACATCGCCCGCGTCGCCCTGTCCTGGCCCGATCGGATCGACAGCTACGTCCAGGAGACCGGCTTCCCGCGCAACCTCTTTATGGGGGAGGATGGTCGGGTCGTCGGCACCTGGATCATGGGCAACGACTACCGTGTGAAATCGACCTATTACGGCGGCTATCCGGCCGGCTACCTCCGGCGGGTCAAGGCGCTGTTCCCGGACAAGGCTCGGGTGCTGCACGTGTTCAGCGGCAAGGTCGATCTGGCGGTATTCCCAGGCGACACAGTGGACATCAACCCGGATCTGGCGCCGACCTACCTAGATGATGCCCAGAAGCTGGAGAAGGTGCCCCTCGACGCCTACGACCTGGTGCTGGCGGATCCGCCCTACTCGGTCGAGGACTGCGAGCACTACGGCACCAGCATGGTGAAGCGGAACGCGGTGATGAGCGCCCTCCGGGGTCTACCGTCGGGCGCCCATGTCGTCTGGCTGGATCAGGTCCTACCAATGTATCGGAAGGACGCATTCGAGGTTGAGGCAACGATCGGCATGTGGAAGAGCACGAACCACCGGTTCCGGGGCATTACGATCTTTCGGCGACTTTAGCGTGGGACGGTTGCCAGACGTGCTACCTCGGAACTAAAGATGCGGCGCACTCGATCGCGAAAACCACTTTGTGCGTAGTTCATATGTCGCACGATCGTCCCATACTCAGCGTCCGTCAGCTTCAAAGTCAGGTCGGCCTCCACCTTAGCAGCCAGCTTCGGCCCTAACGTTTGGAAGCCACCACTTCCGTTCCAAGGACTGTTCAATTCGTCGACTTGCGCTTGTGTCAGACGAATGGTCGGTAGTTTCGGATTGTTCGGCATAATCTTGCTCCAGGCTTCCATTGATTGGATCAGCATTGTTTCGACTTCCATGAGACTAAGCTGTCGCGCTTTTATCAAACGCATTAGCCTGTCTGCCACTTCGAACTGTGGTATGTCAGACCCAGATGCCCAGCGCCGCATCGTACGGTCGCTGATGCCTAGTGAAGTGGCAAGATCTGTTTGCCAGCGAGACCCGTACAGGGTGCTGCCGATTAGCGCGATTACTTCAGGCAGTGTTACGTCTTTTCCATCGCATTCTCCATAATGTGCCTGCGACGACAGTGCCGACTCAGGCTTTGCACCGACCATCGGAACCATCTCCTGTTGAGGTGAGGACTCCCCTTGCCCCGGCAGACAATTAGGACACAGCTAGGGGAGACGCAAGCGCTAATACGACTTCCTCCCCAA